>CAZLRQ010000201.1:0-4870 GCA_964562035.1 uncultured Rhodoferax sp.
CTGGGCGGCTTCAATGTGCTGGTGCTGTATTTGCAGGAGCGCTTTGGCTGGCGCGCGGGCCGCATTCAGATGGGGCTGGACTGCGCCATTGTGCTGTGCTCCTTTGCGCTGGTGAGCTGGCAACAGGTGGCGCTGTCCATCTTGGGCGCGGTCATGCTGAACCAAACCCTGGCCACCAACCACCGCGCGGGCCGTTACATTACCCTGTAGTTTTATGCTACTTAATAAATAGCTACTAACGCTTATTGGACGGGGGCTAGAGGCCTAAATGTTATAAATTTATGGCAGACAGAGGCCCTGAATGCCAAGGCCTGCGTCGCGGCACACGGGCTTGATGCCTCAAGCATCCAGCCCGTGGCGCCGACCGTCGGACACACCCCGCCGCGCCTGCTGCCAATGGGCCAGTGCCTCTTCGGTCATGGGCCGCGCAAAGTGGTAGCCCTGCAGCTCATCGCAGCCCAGCAACTGCAGTTGCGCCACATGCTCTGGCAACTCCACGCCTTCAGCCACCACACCCAGGCCCAGAATGTGGCCCAGCGCAATGATGGCGCGAATAATGGCCAGGTCAGTCGGGTCGGTGAGCATGTCGCGCACAAATGACTGGTCAATTTTCAGCTTGTCAATGGGAAAGCGCTTGAGGTAAGCCAGGCTGGAGTAGCCCGTGCCAAAGTCATCCACCGACAAGGCCAGGCCCAAGCCCTTGAGCGCTGCCAACTGGTCCTCGGCGGCCAGGGCATCACCCATCAGGTGTGATTCGGTGATTTCCAACTCCAGGTAGGCCGGATCGCAGCCGTAATGCGCAATGCAGCGTTGCAGTTGGCTCACCAGCTCGGGGTCGGCCAGTTGGGCCGCCGACAGGTTGATGGACATCACCAGGTCAGGCCAGCCGGCCGCTCGCCAGCGCGCCCACTGGGCGCAAGCCTCTTGCATGACCCACACGCCAATCGGACGGATCAAGCCCGTTTCTTCGGCCAAAGGAATAAAGCGCGCGGGTGACACCAGCCCCAACTCCGGGCTGTGCCAGCGCAGCAAGGCCTCCACGCCCACCACACTGAGAGTTTTGGCCTCCACGCGCGGCTGGTAATGCAGACTCAACTCGCCCCGCTCCAGCGCCTGGCGCAAGTGGTGCTCCAGCGTTTGACGCTCGCGCACCGCCACATCGATCTCCACCTCAAACATACGCGCCGTATCGCGCCCGGCGGACTTGGCCTCGTACATGGCGGCGTCGGCACGGCGCATGAGCTCGTCCAGGTCCAGCCCGTCCTCGGGGTACACCGCAATACCCACACTGCAGGACACCTGCAGCTCATGGGTTTCCACATGGTGCGGCTGGCGAATCAGCGGAATCAGGCGCTGCTCGACGATGCTGCTGGCCTCCTCGCGGTTCACCACGGACCGCAAAATCACCACAAACTCATCGCCCCCGAGCCGGCTCACGGTGTCACCCGTGCGCACCGCCTGGTTCAGCCGCTCGGCCACGGAACGCAGCAGGCCATCGCCCACATGGTGGCCCAAGGTGTCGTTGATGGTTTTGAAACGGTCCAGGTCAATGAACAGCACGGCCACACACTGGCCCGTGGCCTGGGCCTCCAGCATCGCGGCGCGCAAGCGGTCAACACACAGCGAGCGGTTGGGCAGCTCGGTGAGCACATCGTGGTGCGCCAAAAACTGCACCCGCGCCTCGGTGCGCTTGCGGTCGGTGATGTCGATGGAGATGCCGATGTAGTGCGACACATCCCCTTGTTTGACCGACTCACGCACCGCCGAGATCATCAGCCAGGCGGGGTAGGTGTCGCCCGAGCGCTTGCGAAACCGCACCTCACCCTGCCAGGCGTCGCGCTGTTCAATGTCAGCACGAATCTGGCGCACCAAAGACTCGCCGGGCTGCTCGGGGTCTTCGGCCAGCATCATGCTCAGGTGCTCACCAATTACCTCGTAGTAGTCATACGAGGTGGCGCGGCAAAACGCATGGTTGACACTCAGAATGCGCTGCTGCGCGTCCATGATCACAATGCCCTCGGACGAGGCTTCAAACACTTTGGCCCATAACTCCAGGCGCTGCTCCATGACCTTGAGCACATTGATCGGGGTGAACGTGGTCAGCACCGCGTCCTGCCCCTGAAAGCTCAGGCGCCGAGCCGACAGCACCGCCCAAGAGGGCTCAGCACCGCCCAGCCAGCGCACCTCAAACTCATCCACCACCCCGCGGTCGGCCAGGCGCTGAAAAAACCGGGCGCGCACCCCAGGCTCCATGCCCTCGCGCCAGGGGTCGGTCAATCGGCCTCCCAGCCAAGGCTGCGCCGGCGCGTTGGCGTGCAGCACGCGGTGTTCAGGCACCGAGGTCACCACCATGGGAATCGGGATGGACTCCACCAGCGCCTGTTGGGCTTGCGCGGCGCGGGTGCTGGCGGCCATTTCCTGCTGAACCACGCGCTCGTGGTCCAGTTGCGCCAGCATGCCGTTAAAGGCCGTGACCAACTGGCCAATTTCGTCGCGGCTGTCCCAATGCGCGCGGTGGCTGTGGTCACCCGTGCGGCGCACGTCGTCGGCCACCAGGGCCAGCCGCTTGAGAGGCTGCGAAATCAAACGCGCCACCACCACCACCAAACTCAAAATGCTGACCAACAGCAGCAAAGCCGTCCCCAGGTGCAGCCACATGCGCGAGAAAAGCGCAGCGGAACGCGCATGAAGCAACTGGTCCAGGGTGTTGCCGCCGCTCAGCCAGGCGGCATCGAGTTGTGCCAAGGCCTGCTGGTACGCCAGCGTCACCGCTTGCAAATCCTGCACGCTCACATCCCGGTCAGCCAACTGTTGCACCTGCAGCAGCAAAGCGTCAAGGCGGGCGTCCAGCGCGGCTTGCGCGGGCATCATGGCCGCCTGCAGGCTGGCGCCACCGGCCGCGTAAGCTTGTTTGTAATCGGCCCGAATGCCTTGACTCACGGCGTCCAGACGACCAGCCACAATCAGCAATGCGGTACTTTGGGTACTCTTGTTGCCCGCCACCAAGGCCTTGGTCCGAATGGCCTGTGTGGTGTCGTTCAACACCTCCACCAACTCAGGAAACCGCAGCACCACAAGAGACATGCTGTAGTAGCTGTCCAGATCGGGGTCCAAAATCAGGTTGGACTGGTTGCCCACGGAGGTCATGAGCGTGCGCGCCGTCTTGATCAAATTGCTCTGCAACTGAGGCGATGGCGCAGGGGCTGCGTCAAATGCAGTCAGGCTTTGGCTGAAAGCAGCGCTGTCCTGGGCGGTGTTCAGCAGCCTGTCGCTGGCCTGCTGCACTTGGCTCAGGTGCCGCAGCATTTGTTCGCGGGGCACACCCCGGGCGGCCTGGCTGGCGTCATCCCGGGCGAGAGAACTCATCAGCACATCCCGCACCGCCGTGGTGTAGGTGACCCCCACGATTTCCTGTCGCGTGAAATTAATGGCCAGGTACTTCTCGTGAATCAGGATGCCCGAGATGTAGATAACGGCCGTCAAGTCCAGCAGGTAAATCAGCGTCAGCTTGCGACCAACGCTGAGGCTGCCCAGCCAGGCCGACAAGCGCCCAAGCACACTCATTGCCAAACCACCAGGCCCGAAAAATCAAGGGGGCCGAGCAACACGCTCAAGCGCTGGCAGGCACCAGGAAATCACGGCTGATGTGGGCACCCAGGTCATTGACCCGGTCCAAAAACTGCGTCAGGTAAGCGTGCAGCCCGGTGGCCAATATCTCGTCAATGCGGCCGTACTTCAGTTCGGCGCACAGTTTGCCGGCGCGCCGGTGGGTTTCGCTGGTCTCGTCGCCGCCGACCAAGCTCAGGTTACTCACCACTTCGTTCAGGCTGGCGTGCAGTGAGCGTGGCATGTCGGGGCGCAGTATCAGCAGTTCGGCCACGCGCTCCGGCTTGATGACGTCGCGGTACACCTTGCGGTAGACCTCAAAGCCCGACACGCTGCGCAAAATCGCACTCCAGTGGTAGAAGTCGTACTCTTGGTCTTTGCCATTGGCGTTGCCATAAAAGTCACTTTGTACAGCGTGAAACTTCACATCCACCAGGCGCGCGGTGTTGTCGGCCCGCTCCAAAAAAGTGCCCATGCGCATGAAATGCAAGGCCTCGTCCATCAGCATGGTGCCCACCGTGACCCCACGCGAAAGATGTGAACGGAATTTGACCCACTCAAAAAACTGCCCTGGGTCGCGCTCAAAGTCACCCGACTTGATCATGCGCTTGACCTCCAGCCAGGTGGTGTTCTGGGTTTCCCACACCTCGGTGGTCAGCGTGCCGCGCACGGCGCGGGCGTTTTCACGCGCGGCGCCCAGGCAAGACACGATGCTGGACGGGTTGCTCTCGTCTTTCACCATGAAGTCCATCACATCGCGCACATTGATGTCGCCATGCTTTTCCTTGTAGGTGGACAGCAGCTCGCTGATGCTCAGCAAGCCCTGCCAGCCCACCTGCGCCACCGCATCGGACTGGGGCAGCAGCGAGGTTTGGTAGTTCACATCCAGCATGCGGGCCGTGTTTTCAGCACGCTCGGTGTAGCGGGACATCCAGAAAAGATGGTCAGCGGTTCGTGAAAGCATAGGGGTTCTCCGATCGGGCGTTCAAGACTGCGTTTGGGTTTGGGTTTGCGGGGGCAAAGTGGCCGCCACGTTGTCGTCTTCCAGAATCCAGGTGTCCTTGGTGCCACCGCCTTGCGATGAATTCACGACCAGGGAGCCGTCTTTCAGGGCCACGCGCGTCAGGCCACCGGGCACCATCTGGATCGTCTTGCCGCTGAGCACGTAGGGGCGCAGGTCAATGTGGCGCGGCGCAATGCCGCTTTCCACAAACGTGGGGCAGCTCGACAAACTCAGTGTGGGCTGCGCAATGTAGCCACTGGG
>CAZLRQ010000202.1:0-4826 GCA_964562035.1 uncultured Rhodoferax sp.
TGCGTGAGTTCTGCCTGGTCTCATTGCTGCGTAATTTTCATGGCCTGGCCTGCTGGCTGATTGACTCGCGCATCACGCTGCAGGCGGCGCAGTTTCCGTTTGCGGCGCCTTTGCACCACGCGGTGTATGACGTGCTGTTTTCCGGCCCCACGGTGTTTGGGGCGGCGCAGGCCGGCATTCGCTTTGATGCGCGCTACCTGGCGCTGCCGCTGCGCCGCGACGAAGCCGCCCTGCGCCAGATGCTGCAACGCGCCCTGCCCCTGACCGTGCTGCAGTACCGGCGCGACCGCCTGCTGGTGCAGCGCGTGCGCCAGGCCCTGAGCGCCCACCCCGACCAAACCCACAGCGCCGACGACCTGGCCGCGCTGCTGCATGTGTCGCCGCGCACGCTGCACCGGCAACTCAAGGACGAAGGCGCGTCGCTGCAAGCCCTGAAAGACGAGGTGCGCCAAGCCCGCGCACGCGATCTGCTGCTGCGCACCACGCGACCCATCAAGCAGGTGGCCGAGGCGGCGGGGTTTCAAAACGAGAAAAGCTTTATTCGGGCGTTCAAGGGCTGGACGGGAACCGCCCCCGCCGCGTTCCGTCGCCAGGGGTCTGTTGCAGGTTGACAGGTGTCATCAGGGGCGGCGAGCCCTACCACAAACTTTGAATCCAGCATTCCACAAATTTTGTGGATAACTGTGTGCAAGCCCCCTGGGACAAGCTTGGCAAAGCCTTATTTGGCGCGGCCTGCCAGCCGATGCCTGTTAAACAGGCAGTGCCGTTTAAGGCCGCGCAATGGGTTGAAAATAAGTTCGTTCACAACTTCTGTGGACAACTTTGTGGAACAGTGCAGGGAAAACCCGGAGAATCGTTGACTGGCGTGGCTTGCAACGCGATGCTTAAAAATAAGGCAGCAGGTATAAGTCACAAAATCAGGCCAAATACTGCTCTGGCGCTTACCAGAAAAAAGGCTACAAACCATTCAAAATCGCCCTTGCAAGCTGGTTTATTAAAAAATAATAACAAACCAGGCCAACTCATCCACAGGCATTTAATAAGCAGCCAACCCATTCACAAATTTTGTGGATAACTTTGTGTACCCACCCCGGGACAAGCCTGGCAAAGCCTTATCTGGCGCGGGCTGCAGCACGGTGCCTGCCAAATAGGCAGCCCCGCACGCACGCGCACAGCAAACGCTCAACGGGCGGCCAACAGCGCCGGCAAATCGCCCATGTGGCCAAACAGATGGCTGACCCCCACCGCCCGCAAGGCCGGGCCCTGCTCAGGCACCGGGCAGTAAGCCCACACCGTGGCACCGGCCGCCACGCCGGCAGTGGCGCCCACCACCGAGTCCTCAATCACCAGGCAGCGCGCGGGCTCGGCTTGCAGGTGGCGGGCGGCTGCCAGGTACACATCGGGCGCGGGCTTGGAGCGCGGCATTTCGTGTCCGCTGAAAACACAGCCCTCAAAAAACGACATCAGCCCCACTTGGTTCAACTGCATCTCCACCTTGAACCGGTCTGCCCCCGAGGCGCAGGCAATGCGTTGGCCGGTGTGGGCGTGCGCCGCAGCCACCGCAGCCTGCGCACCCGCCACAATGCTCAGCTCAAGCTGCAGGGCCTGGTTGCGCCGGTCGTAAAAGCGCTGCATCCAGGCCTCGGTGAGGGGCTGGCCGGTCTGGGCTTCAATGGTGACGCGCTCGTCGCGCACTGCCTTGCCGACAAAAAAGCGGTGGCAGGCCTCGGGCGTCATGTCCCAACCGGCGTCGGCCAGCATGTCGCGCAGCACGGCATTGACGATGGGCTCGCTGTCGACCAGCACGCCATCACAGTCGAACAAAATTGCATCAAATTTCATAGCCACTCACGTTGATTGGAGAAAGATGGGCGCCTGGTCAGGCTTTGGCCTGCCGGCGGGCTTTTTGCGCCTCCAGCGTTTCGGTGGGGGCGCCCTGCTTGACCCATTCGGCCCAGCCGCCGTCGATGTGGGCCACATTGGTCATGCCCATGTCTTGCAGCGCCTTGGTGGCCAGCGCGCTGCGCCAGCCCGCCCCGCAAAACAGAATGAACTCTTTGGACTCGTCGGCAAACAGGGGCTTGTGATACGGCGACGCAGGATCCACCCAAAATTCGAGCATGCCGCGTGGCGCATGAAAGGCGCCCACCGCCGTGCCATCGGCCAGCTCGCGGATGTCCCGAATGTCCACCAACTGAGTGTGGGGCGAGTGCAGTTTGGCGATCACGTCCTGGACGCTGTAGGTGGTGACCTGGGCCATTGCTTCATCGACGAGGGCCCGAAAACCTTTGGTAATTGCCATGTTTGACTCCTGATTATTTGCGCCAGAACTGGGGCGTGAACAGCACCATCACGGCCAGCAACTCCAGCCGGCCCATGAGCATGCCCAGCGTGCACACCCAGGTCTGGAAGTCCGTGAGCACGCCAAAATTGGAGGCCGGGCCGACCTGCCCCAGCCCCGGCCCGATGTTGTTGACCGTGGCCACCACCGCTGAAAAAGCGGTCACGATGTCCAGCCCCGAGATCAGCATCAGCATGGTCAGGCCAATGGTGGTGGCGCCGTAAATCAGCATGTAGGCCATGACCGAGGCAATCACCGTGGCGGCAATGGGCGCGTGGCCCATGATGACCGGGTTGACCACGCGCGGGTGAATGGCGCGCACCAGCTCCCGGCGCGCCTGCTTGATGAGCAGCACCATGCGCACCATCTTGATGCCGCCGCCCGTGGACCCCGCGCAAGACACAAAGCTGCCCAGAAACATCAGCCACACCGGCGCAAACACCGGCCACAGCGCGTAGTCGGTTGACGCATAACCGGTGGTGGTGGCGACCGACACCACATGGAACGACGCCGCCCGCAAGGCGCTGACAAAGTCCGTGTACGGCCCCTGCGCCACCAGCAGCCAGCTCAAGCCCAAGATAGACACCAGCAGTACAAAACCGTAGGCCCGCACCTCGACATCCCGAATCAGCGAGACGCCGGAGCGCGAGCGCCAGACGATGAAATAACGCGCAAAGCTGATGCCCGACAGGGCCATGAACACCGTGGCCACCACCTCCATGCTGGCCGAGTTCCAGTAGCCAAAGCTGGCGTCGTGCGACGAAAAGCCGCCCAGCCCCATGGTGCTGCACATGTGCATGAAGGCGTCGGGCCAGGACATGCCCACCCAGCGGTAGGCCAGCAAACACGCCGCCGAAAACGCAAAGTAAATGCCCCACAGGCCGCGCGCCGTCTCGGCAATGCGCGGCGTCAGGCGGGCATCTTTCATGGGGCCCGGGGTTTCGGCCTTGTAGAGCTGCACGCCGCCCAGCCCCAGCATGGGCAGCACGGCCACCACCAGCAGCATGATGCCCAGGCCGCCAATCAGCTGCAAAAAACAGCGCCACACGTTGACGGACACCGGCAGGTCGTCCAGCCCGGTCAGCACCGTGGCGCCGGTGGCGGTGAGCGCGCTCATGGCCTCAAAGTACGCGTCGGTCCAGCTCAGGCCCTCAATGGCCAGCACCAGCGGCACGGCGGCAAATGCGGGTAGCACCAGCCACACCAGGTTGGCCAGTAAAAAGCCGTCGCGCGGCTGCAGCTCGCGCTTGTGCCGGGACGTCAAAAACAGCATCAGCCCCCCCACGCCCAGCGTGAGCAGCATGCCCAGCAACCAGACGTCACGCAAGGAGGCGGCATCCAGCGCCCAGGCCCAGCCCATGGGCACCAGAAACATCAGCCCGAAACCCAGCTGGATGCGGGCCAACACATTTAAAACCGGCGCAAAGTAACTCATCGCGCGTCAGAAAAAAGTAGCGCTGACCTGGAACAGCTTTTCCACCGCGCGCAGCAAGCGCTTGTTGGGCAGGAAGATGATGACGTGGTCGCCCTCCTGAATGACCAGGTCGTGGTAGGGCATCATCACCTTGCACTCCTCGTCCTGCCCGCGCACGATGGCGCCAAAGCGGGCGCCGGCGGGCAAGGCAATCTCTTCAATGCGCCGCCCCACCAAACGCGAGGTGCGCAGGTCGCCGCGGGCAACGCCCTCAATGGCCTCGGCCGCGCCCCGGCGCAGGCTGTGCACCGCGGCAATGTCGCCCCGGCGCACATGCACCAGCAGCTCGCCAATGACGGTTTGCGCCGGTGACAGCGCAATGTCAATGGCACTGCCCTGCATCATCTCGGCGTAAATGCGGCGGTTGATGAGCGAAATGACCCGCCGCGCGCCCAGCCGCTTGGCCAGCATGGCCGACAAAATATTGTCCTCGTCGTCGCTGGTGAGCGCGATGAACAGGTCCATCTCGCCCACGTTTTCATCAATCAGCAGGTCCTCGTCGGTGGAGTCACCGCCCAGCACCAGCACATTGCTGGGCAACTCGCCCACCAGGTACTCGCAGCGCTTGCGGTTGGACTCCAGAATCTTCACCTCGCACTGCCCGGCCAGGCTGCGCGCCAGGCGCAAGCCCACCTTGCCGCCGCCGGCAATCATCACGCGGCGCACGGGCCGGTCGTCCTTGTGGATGGCGCTGAGCACCTGGCGGATCTTTTCCTTGTCGGCCAGCACAAACACCTCATCGCCGGGCTGAATGCGCGTGGTCGGCACCACCTGCAGCTCATCTTCCAGCCGGTACACCGCTACCACGCGCATCGGCACGGTGGGAAACAAGGCCTTGAACTCGCTGATGGTGCGGTTGGCCAGGGCGCTGCCGGCCTCCACCCGCACCGCAATCAGGTGCGCACGCCCTTGCGAAAACTCCAGCACCTGCAGCGCCTCGGGGTAGTCAATGAGCTGGTGGATGTAGCGCATCACCGACTCTTCAGGGCAAATCACATGGTCCACCGCAAA
>CAZLRQ010000203.1:0-4742 GCA_964562035.1 uncultured Rhodoferax sp.
TTGCGCATTGGCATTCGCACCATTGAGTTGCTGCGCCAGCAGGGGGTGGACCAGTTGCACAGCCGCAAGCTGCGCAGCTTTGCCGAGGTGGCGTTTCAATAAGCGCAAACTGGGCTAATTCTCGTCCCAGTCTTTCCATTGCACGGCGTACTCGGTGCGGTACCGGTTCACGGCATTGCCCACCGTGGGGCAAAAAATGTCACGGCCGAGTACTTCCAGCGTGCCGTAGCGACTCAGGCGGTCTTTCACCGGCCCCTTGAGCCCGGCAAACCACAACTTGATGCCCTGTTGCGCCAGCGCCGCGTGCAAGCTCACCAGGGCGTCGGCGGCCGTCAAGTCCACGTCGGTGATGGCATCGGCCGCGACCACCACACAGCGCGTGGGGGTCGCGGCCTGGTTGACGGCGTGCAGCACTTGCGTCTGAAATATTTCGCCATTGGCGAAAAACAGTTGGGCGTCCCACCTGAACAGCACCAGGCCCGGCACCTGGCGGCCCTCCGGGTGGCGGCTCATGTCGTGGTAGCCCTTGGTGCCGTCCACCCGCGCCAGTACCGCAAAATACGGATGCCAGGCGTTCCAAAGCAGCAGCAAGATGGTGAGCGCCAGCGTGATGACAATGCCCTCAATCACCCCCAACAGCGCCACCCCCACAAAACTGGTGAGTGACAGCGCAAACTCCACTTTGCGCAGCCGGTACATCTGGCGCATGCCCGCGATATCGGCAAACGACAGGCAGGCCGCTATCACCACCGCGCCCAGTGCCGCACCCGGCAGGGCTTGCAACAAGCCCGGTGCAAAAAGCAGCAGCAGGGCAATGGCCAGCGCGCCCACAACGCCGGTGAGCTGGGTTTTGGCACCTGCCGACTCGGCCACCGGCGTGCGTGATGCGCTGCCGCTGACCGAAAAGCCCTGAAACAGCCCCGTCGCCATATTGGCCAGCCCCAGCGCAAACATCTCCTGGTTTTGATTGATCTGGTAACCACCGCGCTGTGCCAGGGCGCGCGACAGCACGCTGGTGTCCGCAAATGACAGCAGCGAAATGATCACGGCACCCGGCAACAACTGCAGCACGTCAGCCCAAGACACCCGCGGCAAGTGCCAGCTTGGCAAGCCTGGTGGCAGGCGACCCACCACTTGTAACTGGGCCGTGTCCGCCAAATTGAACGCCGCCGACACCACCGTGGCCAACACCACGGCCAGCAAAATGCCCGGCCAGCGCGGCCGCCAGCGTGCCACGGCCAAAATTAAAATCAGGCTGCCGGCGCCCACTGCCAAAGCCACAGGGTTGGTTTTGCCGTCGGCAATGCCCTGAAACAACAACGCCGTCTTGCCCAGTAAACCGTCGGCCTTGACTGAAAAACCAAAAATTTTGGGTAACTGGCCAATGATGATGGTCAGGGCAATCGCGTTCAAAAAACCAATGCGTATGGGTTTGGACAGCAAATCAGCCACCAGGCCCAAGCGGGCCAACCCAATCAACAAAGAGCACGCCCCTGACAACACCGCCAGCATGCCGGCCAGCGCAATGACGCGCTCCACACTGCCCCCGGCCAGGGGCATGATGAGCACGGCAATCACCGCGGCCAGTGTGGAGTCGGGCCCCAGCACCAAAATGCGGCTGGGGCCAAACAGGGCGTACACCAGCAGCGGCACGATGGTGGCGTACAAGCCATAAATGGCGGGCAGCCCGGAGGCCTCGGCGTACCCCATGCCCACCGGCACCAAAATGGCCGTGAGCACCAGGCCCGCCGCCAAGTCATGCCATAACCATGCGGCCTGGTAGTGGCGCAGGGTGCGCAGACCCGGCATCCATTGCAGCAGCAAGGTCGCGTGTTCCTGGGTGGTTTTCATCCTCAAGCTTCCACGCGGTGCCGTTCCCGCAGCAAGGGCCACAACCCCCAAAGCCCCAGCAACGGGCCCAGGCCCAGCCAGGGCAACAGGTGGCCCAGCGGGAATTCGCGCGACAGCGCCACGAACAGTTCAATGCTGACCACCGAGATGGTGAAGCCAATGCAGTTGGTCAGCGTCAGCACACTGCCCACCGCTTGCGGCGGGGCATTGCGCGCTGTGAGCGCCGAGAACTGGGGCGAGTCGCCCGACACGGTGATGCCCCACACCAGCAGCCACAGCCCGAACAGCGCCACGCTGGCGTCCATCAACCACGGCGCCAGCACGCAGCACAGGCCGCTCATTGCCAGTTGCACCCCGGCCACGCGGGCGCTGCCAAAGGTGCGCGCCAGGTAGCCGCCGCCCACGCAGCCGATGACACCCGCACCCACCACGCAAAACGCCGCCAGCGACAGTGCGGCGCCATTCAGGCGCGTGGCCAAAATCAGGGGCACCAGTACCCACATCGTGTACAGCTCCCACATGTGGCCAAAGTAGCCCAGCACCGAGCCGCGCACACGCTTATCCGTCCAGATGACAAACAGCGCCCGCCACTGCAGGGGGCTGGGTTGGGCGCCTGGCACAGCGCCCGCGCGCGGCGGCGGCTCTGGCAAACCCAGAAACAGCCCCACACCGCCTAGTGCCGCCAGCGCGGCCACGCCCAGCATCACGCTGTGCCAGGGCAGGCTGCTGCCCAAGGCGCGCAGCGCGTGCGGGCTGGCCGAGCCCAGCACCAAGGCGCCAATCAACAAGCCCAGTGCGGTACCCAAGCCTTTGGGGAACCATTGCGCGGCAATCTTCATGCCCACCGGGTAAATGCCCGCCAGAAAGAAGCCGGTGGCGGCGCGCCAGCCCAGCAGGGCCGAGAAGTCCGCCACCATCCACCAGCCCGCCACCGTGCAGGCGGCCCCGGCCAGCGAGCAGGCCAAAAACACCCGCCGCGGCGCGTAGCGGTCGGCAATGGTCAACAGCGCAAACACCAGCGTGCCCACAATGAACCCCAGTTGCAGCGCCGAGGTGAGCGTGCCCACGGCGGTGGCGGGCCAGCCAAACTCGCGCTGCAAGTCAGGCATGACGGCGTTCACCGCAAACCACAACGAGGTGCCGGCAAACTGCGCCAACACCAGCACCGGCAAGACGCGGCGGGGCGGGGCAGTCATCATGGCTTGGCCCACGGCTAAGGGAAGGGGCTGGGTGTCAGGCCGCGCGCGGCTTGACTTTGCTGGCGGCCAGTTTGGCGTTGGCCCGGGCGACTTCCACATCCGCGTCAAACGCCAGCGCCACGCCCATGCGGCGTTTCACAAAGCTCTCGGGTTTGCCAAACAGGCGCAGGTCGGTGTTGGGCACGCGCAGGGCTTCATCCACCCCCTCAAACACGATGCCCACCGCGTCCACGCCACCGTAAATCACGGCGCTGGCGCCGGGTGTGCGCAGCGCGGTGTTGACCGGCAAGCCCAAAATGGCGCGGGCATGCAACTCAAATTCGCTTTGCACCTGGGTGGTCAGCGTGACCAGGCCCGTGTCGTGCGGCCGCGGCGACACCTCACTGAACCACACCTGATCGCCCTTGACGAACAGTTCCACGCCATACAAGCCCAGCCCGGAGGGCTGGCCGTCCAGGCCCACGCCCAGGTTGTCGGTCACGGCTTTGGCAATGTCGCGCGAGCGGGCCAGGGCCGTAGGCGGCATGCGGTGCGGTTGCCAGCTTTCCACATAGTCGCCACTCACCTGAATGTGACCAATCGGCTCGCAAAAATGGGTTTCGATCTGACCATTGGCACCGACCGCGCGCACGGTGAGTTGGGTGATTTCATAGTCAAAGTCAATAAAGCCTTCCACGATGACGCGCCCGGCGCCCACACGCCCGCCGGCCATGGCGTAGTCCCACGCTACTTTCACGTCGGCCGGGCCGTCAATCTTGCTTTGCCCTTTGCCGGAGCTGCTCATCACGGGTTTGATGACGCAGGGGTAGCCGATGCCAGTTTGTCCACCTTCGCCGTCAATGGCCGCCTGCAACTCGGCCAGCGAATCGCAGAATTTATATGGGCTGGTCGGCAGGCCCAGCGTTTCGGCCGCCAGCCGGCGGATGCCTTCGCGGTCCATGGTCAGGCGGGCGGCCCGGGCGGTGGGAATGACGCGCACCACACCGGCAGCCTCCAGTTCTTCCAGCATGGGCGTGGCAATCGCCTCGATCTCGGGCACCACCAGGTGCGGGCGCTCGGCAACAATGAGCGCCTTGAGTTGGGCCGGGTCACTCATGGTGATGGTGCGCGCGTGGTGCGCCACTTGCTGGCCCGGTGCATGCTCGTAGCGGTCCACCGCAATGGTCTCCACGCCCAGGCGCTGCAGGGCAATCAGTACTTCCTTGCCCAACTCGCCGGAGCCCAGCAGCATCACTTTGGTGGCGTGGGGTGAGAGGGGGGTGCCTAGAGTTGTCATGTGAAAAGCGCCGTGAAGCGTCCAGTGGAGTCGAGGGCCAAGCCGGCTCGTCAACGCGCCGCGCGGGGGCTTGGGTGACAATCCGGCCATGGAAAAAACGATTCTATCGGTGCAGAGTTTGAGCAAGCGCTATGGCGAGGCCACGGTGGTGGACGGCTTGTCATTTGACATTGCCCCCGGCGAATGCCTGGGGGTGATTGGGCCGAATGGCGCTGGCAAAACCACCACCATCCGCATGTGCCTGGGCCTGACCGCGCCGGATGGCGGCAGCCTGAACTACTTTGCTCAGGCCGAGTCAGGCCAGGCCCTGCAAATGCCGCGCGATGCGCTGGCTATCAAGGCCCAGATTGGCGTGGTCACGCAAATGGACACGCTGGACCCCGACTTCACCTGCGCCGAGAACCTGCTGGTGTATG
>CAZLRQ010000204.1:0-4735 GCA_964562035.1 uncultured Rhodoferax sp.
TGGAGCGCGCGGCGCTGGCTGCCGGCTTTGCGTCGGTGGCGTTTCAGATGGAACCCATTGCCGCCGCCTTTGACTTTGAACGCCGCGTCACGCAAGACACCACTGTGCTGGTGGTGGACATTGGCGGGGGCACCTCCGACTTCACCGTGATTGAGGTCGGCCCCGACCGGCAACACCAGGCTGACCGCACCACCGACCTGCGCGCCACCACCGGTACCCACCTGGGCGGCACCGACTTTGACCGCCTGCTGAACCTCGGCTGTGTGATGCCCTTCATGGGCATGGGCCACACCGGCCCGAATGGGCGCGAGGTGCCCAGCAGCGTGTTTTTTGACCTCTCCACCTGGCATTTGATTCACCACGCCTACTCGCGCAAAAGCCTGCACAACGCCGCCGAGCTGTGGCGCCTGTACAGCGACCGCAGCCTGCACGAGCGGCTGTTGTTGGTACTGAAAGAACGCCTGGGGCATCAAATTTTGGCGCAGGTTGAGGCCGCCAAAATTGCCTGCTCGGTGTCCGCCGCCACGGCTGACATTGACCTGGACTGCCTTGAGGCCAAGCTGGGCGCCACCTTGTCGCCTGAACACATGCAAACCCTGCTGCAGAGCCAGGTGAGCGCCATCGTGCAGTGCGCGCAGCAGTGCGTGGCGCAAGCCAAGGCGCAGACGATTGACGTGGTTTACCTCACCGGCGGCTCGTCTGCCCTGGCGCCGCTGGTCACCGCGCTGCAGACCGCATTTCCGGGCGCGACCATGGTCAAGGGCGACCGCTTTGGCGGGGTGGCGGCCGGCTTGGCCTGGGCCGGCTTTGTCGCTGCGCAGCGCTGAGCAACCCCTCGCCTCAAGCCCCGGCCCAGCGACTGGCCGGGAACAAGCGCGGGGGCCGGGGTGGCCTTCGATGATAAAAAAACAATAGCTACTCAGGCATACAGGACGGGGGCTAGAGGCCAATTTGATGAATAATTAAGCCAGGAGGCGGCCCCGCGACCTCAGCGCACGGCCACCCGTGCCAAAAGCATGGCGAACCCCTATGGCGCCCCCTGCCGTGATGCGAGACAATGCAGCACTTTTTTGAACGCCTGCACCGCCTGTGAACCGAGGACCGATGTCCACCCCCGCCCCCAACCAAACGACACCCAAAGCGCTTTCGACAGTACCTGCGCCAACCGCCCCCACCGACGCACTCGAACAACTGCAGCTCGCACTGCGTGAGCAACAGGTGATTCTGGAGACCGCCGGGGTGGGCATTGTGTTCATCAAGCAGCGGGTGGTGATCAGGTGCAACCAGCGTTTTGCCGAGATTTACGGGCACGCCGACACCACCACCATGCGCGGCAGTGCCAGCGTGTCGCTGTACCCGGACCAGGAAGCGTTCTACAGCCTGGGCAAGGCCGCCTTCGCCGTCATGGTCCAGGGTCAGGCCTACAAGTCCGAGGTGCTGATGAAGCGCCGTGACGGCGCCCTGTTCTGGTCACACCTGACCGGCAAGCTGGTCAACCCGGCCGACACGACCGAGGGTTCGATCTGGATCGTGGACGACATTGACGAACAAAAAACCGCGCAAGCCCGGTTGCAGGCTGCGCTGGGTGAGCAAAGCCTGATTCTGGACAACGCGGTGGTGGGCATTGCTTTTTTGCGCGAGCGCAAGGTCACGCGCTGCAACCAGCGTTTTGAAGCCCTGCTGGGCTACGAGGCGGGTGAGTTGCAGGGCAGCTCGTCGCGCCAGTGGTACCGCACCGAACAGGAGTGGGTGGACGCGGTGCACCAATGGCGCACGCCCTTCATGGCCGGGCTGGCCTTCGAGGGCGAGATGGTGCTGCGCAAAAAAGACGGCAGCGCCATTCACTGCGAGGTGCGGGCCAAAGCCATTGCCCCGACTGACTTGAGCCAGGGTTCGATCTGGATTTTGCTGGACATCACCGCACGCAAAAAGGTGGAAAACGAACTGCTGCAGGCGCGTGCCGACCTGGAGCAACTGGTGGCCGTGCGCACCCAGGAACTGAGCCACACAGTGCAAGCCCTTGAAGCCAAAGCGCTGGAGCAACAGGCGGCCGAGGCCCACATTCAGCGCCTGGCGCACTACGACCCGCTCACCGGCCTGCCCAACCGCACGCTGCTCAGTGACCGCAGCCGCTGGACGCTGAGCCACGCCAAACGCAACAGCGAGTCGGTGGCACTGATGTTTCTGGACCTGGATCACTTCAAAAACATCAACGACTCGCTGGGACACAGCGTGGGCGATGAAGTGCTGGTGGAGCTTGCCAGCCGCCTCAAGCTCAACGTGCGCGAACAAGACACGGTGGCGCGCCTGGGTGGCGACGAGTTTGTGCTGCTGCTGCCCGACACCAATGCGGCCGGCGCCGCGCACCTGGCCGACAAACTGCTGCAAGCAGCCCTGCGCCCCATTCACATTGAACAGCACGAACTCACGGTGACGCCCAGCATTGGCATTGCGCTGTACCCCAAGGACGGCTCGGACCTGGACAGCCTGTCACGCTCAGCCGATGCGGCCATGTACAGCGCCAAAGGCGATGGGCGCAACAGTTTCCGTTTTTTTACCGCCCAGATTCAGGCCCAGTCGGACCGCACCTTGCTGCTGGACAACGCCCTGCGCCGGGCACTGGAGCGCGGGCAACTGACGCTGCACTACCAGCCACAAATGGCACTGGCCACCGGCCGCGTGGTGGGCGCTGAGGCCTTGCTTCGCTGGCAGCACCCCGAGCTGGGCGCGGTGTCGCCGGCCGAATTCATTCCCGTGGCCGAGAGCAGCGGCCTGATTTTGCCGATCGGGGAGTGGGTCATCCGCACCGCCGTCATGCAACTGTCGCAATGGATGCGCGCGGGTCTGCCGCCCATCACCATGGCGGTCAATTTGTCAGCCGTGCAGTTTCGCCGCGCCGACTTGCCGGCGCTGATCAGCAGCATTCTTCAGGAGGCCGGCGTACCTGCGCACTGGCTGGAGCTGGAGCTGACCGAAGGCGTGGCCATGACCAACCCGCAAGGCGCGGTGGCCGTCATGAACGACCTGCACCAGCGCGGCGTGCGCATGTCGATTGATGACTTTGGCACCGGCTACTCGTCACTCAGTTACCTGAAGAAATTTCAGGTCTACAAGCTCAAAATCGACCAGTCGTTTGTGCGCGACATCACCGACGACCCGGACGACAAGGCCATCGTGGCCGCCATCATCAGCATGGCCAGCAGCCTGGGCATGCAAACCATTGCCGAAGGCGTGGAAACCGAGGGCCAACTGGCGTTTTTAAAAGACCGCGGCTGCACCGAAGTGCAGGGCTATTACTTCAGCCAGCCGCTGCCGGCACCCGGGTTTGAGCACTTTATGCGCCAATCGCTCGCGGGCTGAAGCGACACCGAATTACTTGGCTGGTGCTTTGGCAGGCACGCCCAGGCGTTTGGTGATGGACTGCTCCAGCGCTTTCACTTTGGGGTCGATGGTGGCCTGCATTTCAGCCACCAGCTTGTCGCCCAGCGCTTTTTGCATCTCGCCACCCAACTGCAGGAACTTGCGGTTCACGGGCGATTCGATGATGGCGATGAGCTGGGTCAACTCCTCTTCGCTGAATTTTTCTTCCAGCACGGCGCCAATGGTGGTGGGGGCGAGCTTGAGGGCGCGCTGGCGCACCAGGGGCACGGCGTCATCGACGTATTTTTTCAAATCCGCCTGAATCTCTTTGGCAATGGCCTCGCGTTTTTCCGGCGCAATGCGGGTTTGCAACGCCAGGCCGGCCTGCTGCATCATCAGCGCGGCGGGCCGCTCGGTCAGGGCACGTGCCACGGTTTCAATGGCGGGCTGCTGCAACTGCAGCACTTTGGCGACCAGTTCTTTTTTGGCCGCACTCACCTCCGCGTGGGCAGCAACCGACAGGGCGAGCAGGGTCAAGGCAAATAGTTTTTTCATGGGGATTCCTCCGGGTTAATCAGATCGGCCACCGCAACGGCCTGGGTGGCGCTCAACAATCCATTATGGCCTTTCAGCCTGAGGGCGCTGGCTGGTCTAATGGCAAGCGCTGCCACCGGCATGCGCCGTGATTTCCCGTTGACCTGGCGCACGCCCGTCCGGGTGACCCGGTGGCAAAGTCAACAGCGGGAAGTGCCTATTTGTGTTCGATCTTGTAAGAAAACGCGACAACCCCGGACTAAGAATCAGTCGTGCATTAACTGGAAACCCCCCTGATGAACAAGAAAAAAATCGCCCTGCTACTCGGGCTGGGCGCCTTGCTGGTGGCATTTTTTGCCCTGGACCTGGGGCGCTTTTTGAGCCTGGAGTACCTGAAAAGCAGCCAAGCCCAGTTTGACGCCTTGTACCAGGCCCAGCCCTGGACCGTGGTGGGGGTTTACTTTGCCATTTACGTGCTGGCCACGGCACTGTCGTTCCCCGGGGCGGTGTTTTTGACGCTGGCGGGCGGCGCGATTTTTGGTTTGGGCTGGGGCTTGCTGATTGTGTCGTTTGCCTCCAGCGTGGGCGCCACGCTGGCGTTTCTGGCGGCGCGTTTTGTGCTGCGCGACAGCGTGGAGGCGCGCTTTGGCACCCGCCTGGCCGAGTTCAACCGGGGCGTGGCCAAAGAAGGCGCGCTTTATTTGTTCACCTTGCGGCTGGTGCCGCTGGTGCCGTTTTTTGTCATCAACCTGCTGATGGGCTTGACCCAGATGAAAGTGCGCACCTTTTACGGGGTCAGCCAGCTCGGCATGCTGGCGGGCACGGCGGTGTATGTGAATGC
>CAZLRQ010000205.1:0-4722 GCA_964562035.1 uncultured Rhodoferax sp.
CATGACACAAGCCACACCCTACCAATCGTTTCCCAACAGTTTCAAGCGCGATCTGCTGGCGGGCAAAAAACTCATTGGCTGCTGGTCGTCCCTGTCCAGTGCCATCACCACCGAGGTGCTGGGCGTGGCCGGTTTTGACTGGATCTTGCTGGACGGCGAACATTCGCCCAACGACATGAGCACCTACATCCCGCAGTTGATGGCGCTCAAGGACAGCCCCAGTGCCCCCGTGGTGCGCCCGGCCAGCAACAACCCGGTGGAAATGAAGCGCATGCTCGACGCCGGTTTCTATAACTTTCTGGTGCCCTTTGTGGAGAGCGTGGACGAGGCCGCCATGGCCGTGGCCGCCACCCGCTACCCGCCGCAGGGCATGCGCGGGGTGTCGGTGTCACAGCGCAGCAACCGCTACGGCACGGTGGCCGACTACTTCAAGGGCGCCAACGACCAAATGTGCGTGATGGTGCAGATTGAGAGCGTGGCCGGTGTGGCCGCTGCGCGCGCCATTGCCGAGCTGGACGGTGTGGACTGCCTGTTTGTCGGCCCGTCTGACCTGGCCGCCGGCCTGGGCCATTTGGGCAACGCCCAACACCCCGATGTGCAAGCGGCCATCGCCGCCGTATTTGCCGACGCCAAGGCCGCCGGCAAGCCCAGTGGCATTCTGGCCCCGGTGGAGGCTGACGCCCGCAAGTACATGGCCATGGGCGCCACCTTTGTGGCGGTGGGCAGTGACCTGGGCGTGTTTCGCGCCGCCACACAAGCCCTGCATGACCGCTACCGCGATTGATGACGACTTAAATAACCAACCTTCAGGAGTTTTTGAATGCGTAAATTAGGATTTATCGGCCTGGGCATCATGGGCAAACCCATGGCCGCCCACCTGGTCAACGCCGGGCACACCCTGTTCATGCACACGCGCGGCGCGCCGCCGGCGGAGCTGGTGGCTGCGGGCGCCGTGGCCTGCGCCAACGCGCAAGAGGTGGCGCGCCAGGCCGACATCATTTTCCTGATGCTGCCCGACACCCCCGATGTGGCCCAAGTGCTGTTCGGTGAGGCTGGCGTGGCCAGCGGTTTGAGCGCCGGCAAAACGGTGGTCGACATGAGTTCGATCTCGCCCATGGAGACCAAGGTCTTTGCCCAAAAAATCAATGCGCTGGGTTGCGACTACTTTGACGCGCCCGTGTCCGGTGGCGAGGTGGGTGCCAAGGCCGCCAGCCTGACCATCATGGTGGGCGGCCCCGAGGCGGCGTTTGAAAACGTGCAGCCCTTGCTGGCGCTGATGGGCAAGAACATCACCCTGGTGGGTGGCAATGGCGACGGGCAGACCTGCAAGGTGGCCAACCAGATCATCGTGGCGCTCAACATTGCCGCGGTCAGCGAGGCGCTGCTGTTTGCCAGCAAAGCCGGTGCCGACCCCGCCAAGGTGCGCCAGGCGCTGATGGGCGGTTTTGCGTCCAGCCGCATTCTGGAGGTGCATGGCGAGCGCATGATCAAGCGCACGTTTGGCCCCGGTTTTCGCATCAAGCTGCACCAGAAAGACCTGGGGCTGGCCCTGCAAGGCGCGCGCGAGCTGGGCCTGGCGCTGCCGCAAACGGCCGGTGCCGCACAACTGATGCAGGTGTGCGCCGCCAACGGCATGGCCGAACTCGACCACTCGGCGCTGGTCAAGGCGCTGGAGCTGATGGCCCACCACGAGGTGGCCAGCGCACCATGACCTTGCCCGGCAGCACGCAGGCCGCGACGCTCACCCCAGATCCCCGCGCCTTGCTGCGCCACCTGTTTGACGCAGCCGTGGCCGCGGCCCAGCCGGCCCTGTGCCTGCCGGCCCATTTGCCGCCCCCGCCCAAAGGCCGCACCATCGTGATCGGTGCCGGCAAGGCGTCGGCCGCCATGGCGCGGGCGCTGGAGGACCACTGGCCGGGCCCGCTGGAAGGGCTGGTGATTACCCGCTACGGCTACGAGGTGCCGTGCCAGCGCATTGAAATTGTGCAGGCCGCGCATCCGGTGCCCGATGCCGCCGGGCTGCAAGCCACCCAGCGCCTGCGCGCGCTGGTGACGGGCCTGACCGAAGACGACCTGGTGATTGCGCTGATCTCCGGTGGCGGCTCATCGTTGTTGGTCGCGCCAGGCGAGGGCTTGAGCCTGGCCGACAAACAGGCCGTGAACGCAGCGCTGCTGGCCAGCGGCGCCACCATTTCAGAGATGAACTGCGTGCGCCGCCATCTCTCCAGCCTCAAGGGCGGACGTTTGGGCGCCGCCTGTTACCCCGCCCGCCTGCTCACGCTGCTGATTTCTGACGTACCCGGCGATGCGCCCATGGACATCGCCTCGGGCCCCACCGTGGGCGACACCAGCACCTGTGCGGACGCGCTGGACATCATCCAGCGCTACCAGATCAATATTCCGCCCGCCATGCGCGCGCTGCTGGAAAGCGATGCGGGTGAGTCCATCAAACCAGGCGATGCCCGGCTGAAGAACAGCACCGTGCGCCTCATCACCGCGCCGCAAATTGCCCTGGAAGCCGCCGCCGCCGTGGCGCGCCAGCACGGCGTGACCCCGTACATTCTGGGCGACAGTCTGGAAGGCGAGGCGCGTGATGTGGGCAAGGTGCTGGCTGGCATCACCCGCCAGGTGGTGCAGCAAGGCGCACCGTTCAAGCCGCCGTGCGTGCTGCTCTCGGGCGGCGAGACCACGGTGACGCTGCGGGGCAAGGGCCGGGGCGGGCGCAATGTGGAGTTTTTGCTGTCACTGGCCGTGTCGCTGGACGGCCTGGGCGGTGTGCACGCGCTGGCGGCGGACACCGATGGGGTGGACGGCGCCGAAGACATTGCCGGCGCCGTGCTCACGCCCGACACGCTGGCCCGCGCCTGGGGCCTGGGGCTGAACCCGCGTACCAGTCTGGACAACAACGATGGCCACGGCTTTTTTCAAGCCCTGGGCGACTCGGTGGTGACCGGCCCGACGCTGACCAATGTGAACGACTTTCGCGCCATTTTCATTGACGCGCCGGTGTAACGGCGCGTCCCATGTGGCGCTTTTGAATCGGTTTACTTGCCGTTGATGGCCAGCAATTCCACTTCAAACAGCAGGGTGGCGTTCGGTGGAATCACACCACCGGCGCCGCGCGAGCCGTAGGCAATGGCCGACGGGCAGGTGAGTTTGGCCTTGCCGCCGACCTTCATGCGCTGCACGCCTTCGGTCCAGCACGGGATCACGCCATTCAGCGGAAACTCGATGGCTTCATTGCGTTTGTAGGAACTGTCGAACTCTTTGCCATCGGGAAACGTGCCGCGGTAGTGCACTTTGACCTTGTCCGTGGCGCTGGGGCTGGCGCCCGTGCCGTCTTTCAGTGAGCGGTACACCAGGCCACTGGGTGTGACCACGGCACCGGCCTCTTTGGCGGCCGCCGCCGCCACGGCGTCTTGCGCAAAAGCAGCCGGGGCGAGGGCCAGCGTGGCGGCCAGGGCAAGCAGACCTAAACGTGTTTTCATGCGATTTCTCCAAAGGGTTGAGTCAAAACCGTCGCATTGTCGCAGCCGTGCCTAAAGCCCTGCAGCCGTTGCGCCTCGCGGCTTTTTACTCATCTTTTGTACAAGGAGACACGCATGTTCACCCAAAATCGCCGTCGCTTCATTGCCATCATTCCTTTTGCCGGTGCCGCCGTGTTGGCCGCCTGCTCCAAAGAGCCCGAGCCTGCCATGCCGGCACCGACCCCCGCCCCCGCCGTTGAACCCCCGCCCGCCCCAGCAACAGCCCCAGCGCCCGCAGCCACGTCCGGCTTGCCCATGGTTGATGAAGCCGATGCCCAGGCCGTGGCACTGGGCTATGTGGCCCAGGCCACACGGGCCGACACCGTCAAGTTCAAGTCGTATGTGGCGGGTAACCAGTGCAGCAACTGCGCGCTGTACACCGGGCAGGCCGGTGACGCGGCCGGTGGTTGCCCGCTGTTTCCAGGCAAGCAAGTCGCGGCCGTGGGCTGGTGCAGTTCCTGGGTTAAAAAAGCCTGATGCCGGGCAGCCAGGCCGTCAACTGCAGCAGCATTTGCCACAGCAACTGGCTGAAGGTGGCGGTCAGCGCCAGTGCCGACACGCCAAACAGCGTTGACAGCACCAGCGCCACGCCGTCCCGAAACATCCAGCCCAGGCTGAGCGCCACCAGGCTCAGGCTGGGCAGCACGTTGCCAAACGGAATCGGCAAGAAAATCACAAACCCCATCAGGGCGATCCACAGCGCCCAGCCGGGGCGTGCGCGGTCGTGGGTGAGGGCGTGCCAGCGGGGTTTAAGCCAGCGGTCGGCCCGGCTGTAAACCCAGGCCAGCACATGCAGGCAGCGCCGGGTCCAGCAGGCATTCAGGGTCAGGTTGCCCAGCCGGGGCGGCAGTGTTTTGGTTTCCAGTTGGCGCGCCCAGCGCCAGGCCAGGGCAAAGATGGCAAAGCTCAGCACCGTGCCCACGCCGGCCACCGGCAGCACCGTGGCCATCGACAGCAGCATCAGCACCACCGCGGTGGACGCCTCGCCGTGCAGGCGCAGCAACTCTTGCAGGCTGACCGTGAGCACAACCGCGCCCGGCGTTGGTTCCGATGCAGCGTCGCTGCGGGTGGCCGCGGCAGCTTGGGTGAACACGGCTGACAGGTGGGCGCTCATGGTCAAAGTTTCAGGGTGCGAAAAAAGCCTTCACAGGCGGGGGCGGGTGGCCGGGCTCAGTTTACCCAGCAGCCAATGCCC
>CAZLRQ010000206.1:0-4659 GCA_964562035.1 uncultured Rhodoferax sp.
TCTGGGCCATGATCCTGATTCCCGGCCTGGTGGTGGTGTTTGGGGCCTGGAAGGCCAATCGCAGCAAAGCCACCGCGTCATAAAAAAAGGTGCCCTTGGCACCTTTTTTTATGAGCGTTTGCTGTTTCAAACAGCGGCCTTCACCTCTGCGTACGTTGGCGGCTGGCAGCCGGAACGCGTGCAGTTGATGGCCGCAGCCAGCATGGCTTCGCGCAAGGTGGTGGTCACGCGTTCGGCGGCGCCTTCTGCCTGCAGCACCCAGTCGCCCAGGCAGTTGCCCCAAAAGGTGTCGCCCGCGCCCACGGTGTCGGCGAGGGTGATGGCCGGTACATCCTGCTCAGCCTGCGCGCCGTCGACTTGAAGCCAGGCGCCGTCACCGCCAAAAGTCAGTGCCACGCGACTGGTGCCCTGGGCGATGAAGTGGCGGGCAATTTCAGGCGCTTTGGCGCGTGACGGTGCTGGAAAACCGAGCACCTCAAGGTCTTCGTCGCTGGCCTTCAGCCAGTCGGCCAAGGCCGCTACTTCTTTCACCGCTTGCGCGTAATCGGCCAGGTTGGCGGCCAGCTTGGGGCGCAGGTTCACATCAACGCTGATGGTCCAGCCCAGTGCCTTGGCGCCTTTCAAGATGGCCAGTACTTTTCCGTGCTCGGGCGGCACCAGCAGCAATGAGCCGGTGTGCAGCACGCCCGGCACAGTCACTGTGGCCAGTGCCGCCAGCACTTGCTCCACGGTGTAGTCGCGGTCGGCAATGCCTTCGCGGTAAAAGCCGTAGCTGGGTTGCCCGTTGTTGAGCTGCACCACGGCCAATGAGGTGGGCAGCCGGCTGTCTGGCAGCACGGTATGCACACCGTCTGCCTTCAACTGTGCGCGCAACTGGTCACCAAACCGGTCGATTGACAGGGGGTTGATGTAGCTGATCCCGGCACCGCGCAGGGCGGCAGCGCGCGCCATGTTGAACGGGCTGCCACCCATGAAAGGGCGCAAGTTGCCATCGGGCTGCGCCACGCAGTCCATCAGGGCCTCGCCCAGCACGTAAATTGAGGTTTTCATTTTTTCAGCAAGCGTTGGCGGCGAATCACATCAATCCAGACGGCCAGAATGACCACGGCACCAATGGCCATCATTTGGCGGAACTGCGAGATTTCCATCAGGTTCATGCCGTTGCGGATCATGGTGATCAGCACCGCGCCCAGCAAGCTGCCCCAAATGCTGCCACGGCCGCCGAACAACGAGGTACCGCCCAAAATGACCGCCGCAATCGCGTCGAGTTCAAACATTTGCGCCATCTTGCCGCTGGAAGAGTCCATGCGCGCCATCAACAAAATGGCGCCCATGGCGCAACTCAGGCCGCACACCACATACACGCCCAGCTTGTACCAACGGATGTTGATGCCAACCTGGCGCGCGCCCATTTCATTGGAACCCATGGCGTACACATAGCGGCCCAGCTTGGTACTGGACAAAATGAACGCCATGGCGACAAAGAAAACACCGGTGATCAAGATGGGCATCGGAATACCCAAAATCTCGCCATAACCCAAAAAGGGCAGGGGGTCGGGCATGCCGGAGTTGTCGAAACCACCGGTCGACTCAAACGCCAGACCGCGCCACAAGGTCAGGCCACCCAGCGTGACGATGAAGGAGGGAATGCCCACAAAGGCCACGAGGTAGCCGTTGAAAACGCCCACCGCAGCACCAATGGCCAGGGCGGAGGCCATGGCCACGTAAGGGTCCACGCCCAGTTTGATCATCATGTGACCGGCCACGGCACCGGCCAGCGCCGTCAGGGCGCCCACGGCCAGGTCCACACCGCCGGTCAGAATGACAAAGGTTTGTCCGCCCGCCAGCAAGGCAATTACCGAGGCCTGCACCAAAATGTTGGAGAGGTTACCGGTCGTCAAAAAATAGGGGGAGGCAACGGTCAAAAAAGCGCCCAGGACCAAAACGGCCACCAAAGCGCCATACCACTCTTGCCGGGTGATGGACTTCATGAATACTTTTCCTAACTAAAAAGGACGACCGCACACTGCGGTCGTCTTTGGCCCACAGTGCGCGGGCGTTCAAGTGCAGGCTTTGAAGCCTGACTTACTTCACTTTCATGAACTGAACCACGCCAGAATCTTTGGCGAAGCTGTCCACGTTGGCGGGCAACACCAGGAAGGAACCGGTGTCGATGCGCGCGTCAACTTTTTTACCTTCAGCCGCAGCCAGCGCGGTTTCGACGCCGACTTGGCCAATCTTGGCCAGCATTTGCGCGGCATTGGCTTGCTGCCAGCCTTGTTTCATCATGTCCAGGCCGCCGGGTGAGCCGTCAAAGCCGGCAATCATGATGGAGCCGGCTTTTTTGCCAGCGGCCATCATGGCGGCCTTGGCACCCAGGGCGCCGCCGTCCCAGGCGCAAGCGATGACTTTCACTGCCGGGTTGGAGCGCAATGCGGTTTCCACACCGTTTTGAGCCATGGTCTGGTCCCAGGTGGTGGGTACTTCAACCACTTTCACGTTCTTGCGCACAGCGTTCAGGCCGTCCAGGAAGCCTTTTTTACGTTCCTGGCCGGTTGATTGGCCCAGGTCACCGGTGATGTAGATCACGGTGTCGCCGTCTTTGATCTGCTCGCCCGCCCACTTGCCTTGCACCATGGCGGCCTTGATGTTGTCAGTGGCCACGTAAGAGGTGATGGCCGCGCCAGAAATGCCGGTGTCCACCGCCACCACCTTGATGCCAGCCGCCAGCGCCTTGTTGATGGCGGGGGCAATGCCCTTGCTGTCCACAGGTGCGATGGCAATCGCGTTCACCTTGCGGGTAATCATGTCTTCCACGATGGCGAGTTGCTTGGAGAGTTCGCCTTTTTCAGCGGCCAATTCGATGAACTTGACACCAGGCTTTTGGCCCGCTTTGCGCGCGCCACCGTTGATCAGCGTCCAGCCTTCATTGGTGTTGCCGTTGGTGATGTAGGCAATCGTGGTCTCGGCCATGGCGGTGGTCATCAGGCCAGCGGTGGCCATGGCGATGGCCAAGCGGCCCAGGGTGCGTTTCATGCTCATACAAGTATCTCCATTTGGTTTGTGGGTAGCAGTGCAGAAAAATCCAATCACTTGCTGGGACAGGATTTGAGCAGAAATGTTGACTAAATAAACCTAGGGGTTTTACTAATACGAAAATGCCGCTATCTCTGGCATCCTTCGGTCTGCTTTAATTTAGTGAGCCTGTTATGACTTCATCTACTCCAGTGCTGCAGATCAGTGGCCTGACCAAACACTACGGCGGCGTTAAAGCCCTGACCGACGCCGGTTTCAGCCTCATGCCGGGTGAGCATGCCGCCATCGTGGGCGACAACGGCGCGGGCAAAAGTACCTTTGTGCGCTTGATTACCGGGGCTGAGCAGCCCAACGAAGGCGACATTCGCCTGGATGGGCAGAAAGTCAGTTTTGCCTCGCCGCTGGACGCGCGTGAGCAAGGCATTGAAACGGTTTACCAGACCCTGGCCCTGGCGGAAGACCTGGATGTACCGGCCAATATTTTTCTGGGTCGCGAACTCACGCGCCTCAACCTGGGACCACTGTCCATCCTGAACCACAAGGCGATGCGCGAAAAGTCGACCGAGATGCTTGCCACCACCGGCGTGAAAATTCAGGACATGTCCGAGAGCTTGCGCGGCATGTCAGGGGGCCAGCGCCAGTGCGTGGCCATTGCCCGTGCTGCCGGGTTTGCCAAAAAAATGATCATTCTGGACGAGCCCACCGCAGCGCTGGGTGTGGCCGAAACAGCGCGTGTGGAGCAAATCATCCAGGGCCTCAAGAAGCAGGGCATTCCGCTCATCATCATCAGCCACAACCTGCGCCAGGTGTTTGATCTGGTGGACCGCATCTGGGTGTTCCGTCAGGGCCGCATCATTTGCAACCGCTTGACGCACCAGACCAGCCCGGAGCAAATCGTGGGCCTGATCACCGGCGCCATTGACCCCAAAACGCTGCCGGCCGAGCAAGCCCGCGAGGCGGTCACATGTTGAAAGGCATCGACCCGCTGCTGACGCCCGAGTTGCTGATGCACTTGTCCGCCATGGGCCATGGCGAATGGGTGGCGGTGGTGGACGCCAACTTTACGGCTGACTTTTTGGCCCACGGCAAGCCTGTGGTGCGCCTGCCCGGCAACAGTTTGGCGCGCGTCAGCCAGGCGGTGTTGTCGGTCATTCCGCTGGCAGAAGATGTGGCCGCACCCGCAGCCTACATGCGTGTGTGCCACCAGCCCGACAGCCACCGCACGGTCGCCCAGCAAGCAGTGGTCGATTTGGTGCAGGCCGAAGGCTGGGGACCTGAGCGTGTGGAGCCCGTGGAACGCTTTGCCTTCTATGACAAAATAAAAAATGCCAGTCTGATTGTGCAAAGCGGCGAAACGACTGCCTATGGCAACGCCCTGTTTTGCAAGGGCGTCATTCTCAACTGAACCCCGGAAACATCCTCCCTTGACTGCCACGCCTGCTTTCGTCCGGGACCCGCGCCTCATGCGCGGCTCCAACCACAACGGCATGCGCCAGTTCAACGAGCGCATCGTGCTGCAGGCCATTCGCCACCACGGCGCCATGGCCAAGGCTGATTTGGCGCGGCTCACCCAGTTGTCCACCCAGACGGTGTCCATCATCGTCAACCGCTTGCTCGAAGACG
>CAZLRQ010000207.1:0-4658 GCA_964562035.1 uncultured Rhodoferax sp.
CCCAGGCCGTTGCCCTCTTTCTTGGTGCTGAAAAAGGGCCGGAAAAGCTGCTCGTGGACCGCCGCCGTCAGGCCGGTGCCCGTGTCACACACCTCAATCAGCACGCCCGCGCGTCCGCGGTCGTCGGGCTGGTCGTGGGTGCGCAAAAGCAGGGTACCGCCCTCGGGCATGGCCTGAATGGCGTTGATCAGCAGATTGATGACCACCTGTTGGAGTTCTTGCCGGTTGATGTCGATCGGTGCCAGGGCGGTCAATTCGCGCTGAACTTCAATGCGTGTGCTGGCCAGCAGATGCGCCACCAGCACCAGGGCGTGGTCCAGCACCTGGTTCACATCAACGGCTTCCACATAGCCGGCGTAGTCGGTGGGCCGGGCGTGCTGCAGCAGTTGCGTGACGATCAGGCGCATGCGGTCCACCTGCTGGTCCATCAGTTTGAGTTCGGCCGCCACGGGCCGGGCGTGCTCACCCAGCAGGTCGCGCATCAGGTCCAGGTTGCCTTGCATGACGGCAATCGGGTTGTTGATTTCGTGCGCCACGCTGGCGGTGAGTTGGCCAATGGCGGCCAGCTTTTCTGATTTGACCAATTGCTGCTGGGCCTGCTTCAAAGAGTGGTTGCTGTCGGCCAGTTCCTGGGTGCGCGCCACCACCTTGGCGTCCAGTTCTTGCGCCCAGTGCTGCAAGGTGCGGGTTTTGTCGTCCACCATATGGAGCAACTGGTCCAGGTGGTTGGCCAGGGCGCCAATTTCATCGCGTGCGGCGACCACACCCACGCGGGCGCTGGGGTCACCGTCTTCCACGCGCTGCATGGTGTGGTTCATTTGCTCCAGGGGCTTGAAGATGCTCCGTGCCCAGCGCACTGAAAACAGTGCCGCCAGCACCATCACCCCCAAAAAAATGCCGGCAATCAGCGCCAGCATGCCGTACTTCACCCACCGAAAAGGCCGCTCCAGGTAGCCCACATACAACATGCCCACGCGCTGGCCCGCGTTGTCCAGCAGTGGCTCATAGGCCGACACATACCAGTCGTTCACCACAAACGCGCGGTCCAGCCAGGTTTTTCCCTGCGTCAGCACGGTGTTGCGCACTTCTTGTGACACGCGGGTGCCAATGGCGCGCTGGTTCTGGAACAGGCGCACATTGGTGGTGATGCGCACATCCTCCATGAACAGGGTGGCCGTGCCGTTGCTGTTGAAGGGGAGGGACCCCTCGGGGTAAACAATGCGGTTGATGTGGTCAATCAAGTCGAGGTTCTGGTTCAATAAAACGCCACCGCGCAGCAGGGCCAGCGTTTCGCCCCGCTCGCCCAGCACGGGGGTGGTCGAGAGCATCACCAGCGCCCGGTCTTCCAGCGTGCGGGTGGTCGGCGTCGCGCTCCGGGTGGCCACCAGGGTAATGTTCAGGCGCGCGTCCAAATGTGGCGCCATGCCCAGCAGGTCGCGGGCGCTCATCAGTGCCAAGCCGGCGTCCTCACCGGCAGACAGCGCGGGGCGTGTTTGGTTGCGCAGGGCCGGAACCGGTCGGTTGGGGTTAATCCAGTCGGCTGTCAGCAGCTCGCCTTGGGGGTTGTAGAGGTTGATGAAATCAAAGCCCAGGCGGGTGCGCGCGGTGACCAACTGGTTTTGCAAGTCTGGCAGGTCTTGGCGGGCCAGCGCCACATGCAGGGCATGCGAGCCCGCCACCGCCTGGGTGCCCGCGCCCACGGTGGACAGCACTTGTTGAAAGTAGCCGCGCGCCACGGCCAGGTCGCTTTGGACTTTGGTGATCAGCAGCCGGTCATAGGCGGCGTTGCCCCAGATCACCAGAGCGGCCAGCAGCAGCGGCAGCACCACCAGCAAGGGCAGCAGCGCCATGGCCAACAGCTTGTTGCGAATGGAGTGGGCAATCCAGCGCGGTGTGCACAGGGTGCCAATGGCCTGCCACCGCTGGATCATGTCAGGGCCCACTCAGCGGAGCGCCGCTCCAGGGTGCGGCGCGAAATGCCGAGTAGTTGAGCAGCTTGCGTTTTGTCGCCCTGCACCGAGTCCAGCACGGCCTGAATATGCTGCTTTTCAAGGGTCTGCAGGTCGGTGGTGATGTTGCCTGCGCGGCTTGGGGCCTTGACCTCCGGCTTGCCCAGTGAGAAAAGGGCCGACACGTTGAGTGACCCCAAAATCAATGAACGCTCCACCAGATTGCGCAACTCCCGGGCGTTGCCGGGCCAGTCGTATTGCATCAGGTAGCCCATCTCTGCCGGCGTGATGTCCAGCGGCGCCACGCCAAGCAGCGGCACCAGTTGGGCCATGAAATGCGGCACCAGTTCGGCAATGTCCTCTTTGTGCTCCCGCAGCGGTGGAATGGTGATTTCCACCACTTGCAGGCGGTAGTACAAGTCTTTGCGAAAGCGCCCCGCGGCCACTTCGGCCGCCAACGAGCGGTTGGTGGCAGCGATGATGCGCACGTTCACCGGCAGCAGTTGGGTGCTCCCTACGGGGCGAATCTTCAGGTCTTCCAGCGCACGCAGCAAAGTGGCTTGCAGCGCCAAGGGCAGTTCGGCCACCTCATCCAAAAACAAGGTGCCGCCCTGGGCGTAGTAAAACAGGCCATCACGCGCCTTGGTGGCGCCGGTGAAAGCGCCTTTGGCATGGCCAAAAAGTTCGCTTTCAATCAGTTCTGGTGACATGGATGCGCAATTGACCGGCACAAACGGCCCTGGCGCGCGCAAGCTCAGGTCGTGCAGGGCGCGGGCCACCAGCTCTTTGCCGGTCCCTGACTCGCCCTGCAGCAACACCGTGCTGTTGACGGCGGCCACCCGACCCAACGATTGCGACAGGGCCGTCATCACCGGTGAACTGCCCACCAGGCTCTGGCTGGACTCGTTCCGCGCCGACAGGGTGTGCTTGAGCACGTAGTTTTCACGCGCCAGCCGGGCACACTCAAAGCAGTGTTTGATCGCATTCAGAATCTGAGGCACGCGAAACGGCTTGAGGATGAAGTCCGAGGCGCCGGCGCGCAGCGCCTCAATGGCGGTGTCCAGGTCGGCAAAGGCGGTGATCAGAATGACCGCGCCCGAGAACCCCTGTTCGCGCAGGTCCTTGAGCCAGTTCACGCCATTGCGCCCGGGGAGCGATATGTCCAGAATAATCAGGTCCACATGGTGCTGGCGCAAGAGGTTGGCACCTTCCTCGGCGCTGCCCGCTTCCATCACGCGGTCGCAACGGGGCACCAGCGTCTTGACCAGAAAATTGCGCATGCCCGGCTCATCGTCCACCACCAAAATGGACCACAGGGGCCAACCCTCGGGTGATGAAATCAGTGGTAATTGGGTCACTTTGCTGGATCCGGACGGTTAAAAATTACAGTGATACGTCCGACTAAATCAGTCGGATAAGCATTTTTTTATGGCGCTTGCCACGGCTGATTCTGGATCAGGTGCCTGGCCTCCGACAGATTTAATGTTTTTGGATTGCGACAACTTGTCGCAAATCACAGACAAGTTGACATCAGGGATTTGGATGTTGCATTGCAGTCAATGGTCAAGTCTTTGATTCATATGGTTCAACTGGTTTTCTCATACATTGGCATGCTTACTGCTGTGACTTTGTTAATCCAAATAAGTCGCTGATTTACCAATGAGTGTTTGTGTCCCCGCAGCATAAGTGGCTGAATTTAAACGGGTTTCTCCCCCTTGCCCAAAGCGGCATAGGTTGTTAGATTCGTGCGACATTTTGATAAGCACACGAGTTCCTATGTGGAACCTCTCAGGAGACACAACATGACGCAACCCACGAGTAAATTGTCGCGCCGCACTCTTTTTGCGGGCGCTGGAACGGCGGGCGCGCTGGCCTCGGTAGCGGCCCTTTTGCCGGCGGTCAAAAGCGAGCCTGAAGCCTTGGTGCAAGCGGTCAAGCCAGCGCCAGAGCGTGGGGGCGGTTACACCCTGAGCGCCCACGTCAAACAGTATTACAAGACGGCCAACGTCTGACTTCATCTTTGGAGAGCCCCATGTTGTTAACCAAAAAATCGGTGTCATCTGACACCAGTGCCCGCTCGCCGTTTGTGCACAGTCTGCGTCGCGGCCTGTCGCAAGCACTGCCCACCATGGACCGCCGCGCTTTCCTGCGCCGCTCGGGCCTGGGTGTTGGCGTGGGCATTGCGGCCTCGCAACTGACGCTGGTGAAAAAGGCCTCGGCTGCCCCGGGGGGCGTGCTGACCGGCGAAGGCAAGATTGAAGTCAAGCGCACAATCTGCACCCATTGCTCAGTGGGTTGCGCAGTAGATGCGGTGGTGGAGAACGGTGTCTGGGTGCGCCAGGAGCCCGTGTTTGACTCCCCCATCAACCTGGGCGCCCATTGCGCCAAGGGTGCTGCTCTGCGTGAGCATGGTCACGGCGAATTCCGCTTGCGCTACCCCATGAAGCTGGTGAATGGCAAATACGAGCGCATCAGTTGGGACACGGCGCTGACCGAGATCACCGCCAAGATGCAGGAGCTGAAAAAAGCCAGCGGCCCTGACAGCGTGTACTACATTGGCTCAAGCAAGCACAACAACGAGCAGGCCTACCTGCTGCGCAAATTTGTCAGTTTCTGGGGCACCAACAACTGCGACCACCAGGCCCGCATTTGTCACTCCACCACAGTGGCCGGTGTGGCCAACACCTGGGGTTATGGCGCCATGACCAA
>CAZLRQ010000208.1:0-4610 GCA_964562035.1 uncultured Rhodoferax sp.
CGCTGGGCCAGGGCAACATCCGTGGCGTGGCCGCGCCCGAGGCGGCCAACAACGCGGCCTCGCAAACCTCGTTCATTCCGCTGTTGACCCTGGGCATCCCGCCCAACGCCGTGATGGCGCTGATGGTGGGCGCCATGACCATCCACAACATCGTGCCCGGCCCGCAGGTGATGACCAGCAACCCCGAGTTGTTCTGGGGGCTGGTGGCCTCCATGTGGATTGGCAACGCCATGCTGATCGTGCTGAACCTGCCGCTGATTGGCATCTGGGTCAAGCTGCTCAGCGTGCCTTACCGCTGGCTGTTTCCGGCCATCGTGCTGTTTTGCGCCATTGGCGTGTACTCCACCCAAAACACCACTTGGGACATCTGGATGGTGGGCTTGTTCGGCGTCATTGGCTATGCGTTCATCAAGCTCGGCGCAGAGCCGGCGCCGCTGCTGCTAGGCTTCATTTTGGGCCCGCAGATGGAGGAGCATTTGCGCCGGGCGCTGCTGTTGTCGCGCGGGGACTGGGGCGTGTTTGTCACCCGCGGCATCTCGGCCACCTTGCTGGCGGCGGCGCTGGTGCTCTTGTTGGCGGTGCTGGTGCCCGCGCTGCGCCGCCAGCGGGAACAGGCGTTTGTGGGGGACTGAACCCGTCACCAGCAGCCACTTATAAATATATGCAAAAAGACCCTCTAGCCCCCGTCCATCAATCGCCAGTAGCTCCCAAGTCCATAGCAACAGGCTTGGTGCTGGCCTCGCTGGGGGCGATTGCTTTCAGTGGCAAAGCCATCATCGTCAAGCTGGCGTACCGGCATGGGGTGGACGCGGTCACGCTCATCATGTACCGCATGCTGTTTGCGCTGCCCATTTTTGCCGTCATGGCCTGGTGGGCCAGCCGGGGCAAGCCGCCGCTGAGCCGCCAAGACTGGTGGGGCGTGCTGGGGCTGGGCTTTACCGGCTACTACCTGGCCAGTTTTTTGGACTTTGCCGGGCTGGCTTACATCAGTGCCTCGCTGGAGCGGCTGATTTTGTACCTCAACCCCACGCTGGTGCTGCTGTTGGGTCTGGTCTTGTACAAGCGCAAGATCCAGCGCCAGCAGGCCTTGGGCATGCTGCTCAGTTACGCCGGGGTCATGCTGGTGTTTGGCCATGAGATTGACCTGCAGGGGGCAGACGCGGCACTGGGCGCCTTGCTGGTGTTTTTAAGCGCCATCAGCTACGCCATTTACCTGTCGTTCAGTGGCGAGCTGGTGCAGCGCCTGGGCTCGCTGCGCCTGGTGGGGCTGGCCACCACCGTGGCTTGCCTGCTGTGCCTGGCGCAGTTTGCCGTGCTGCGGCCCTGGAGCGCGGCGCTGGTGGCGCCTGAAGTGCTGTGGTTGTCGGTGCTCAACGCCACGCTGTGCACCGCCGTGCCGGTGCTGATGGTGATGATGGCCATTGAGCGCATTGGCGCCGGCCTGGCCGCGCAGACCGGCATGATCGGGCCCATGTCCACCATTTTGATGGGCGTGGTGTTGCTGGGCGAGCCCTTCACCGCCTGGGTGGCGGCGGGCACGGCGCTGGTGATTGCCGGTATTTTTGTGTTCACGCGCAGCAAGCGCTAACGGTTTCAGACAAGGAGCGTTTCATGGATTTGGGAATTTCAGGTAAGTGGGCACTGGTGTGCGGCGCCAGCAAGGGCTTGGGTTTGGGCTGCGCGCAGGCGCTGGTGCAAGAGGGCGTGAACGTGCTCATCGTGGCGCGCGGCGCGGCGGCGCTGGAGGCCGCAGCGTCTGAATTGATAGCTACTCACGCAAGCAGCACGGGGGCTGAGGTGCTATTTTGTGCCCAAGACATCACCACCGAGGCGGGCCGGGCCGCGGTGTTTGCCATGCGGCGTGACTTTGACATGGTGGTGACGAACGCCGGGGGCCCGCCGCCCGGTGACTTTCGCAGTTGGGACCGCGAGGCCTGGCTCAAGGCGGTGGACGCCAACATGCTCACGCCGATTGAACTCATCAAGGCCACGGTGGACGGCATGGCGGCGCGCGGCTTTGGCCGCATCGTCAACATCACCTCCAGCGCGGTCAAGGCGCCCATTGACATTTTGGGCCTGTCCAACGGCGCGCGCAGCGGTCTGACCGGCTTTGTGGCCGGGGTGGCGCGCAGCCCGCTGGCGGCGCGGGGGGTCACCCTCAACAACCTGTTGCCGGGCGCGTTTGACACCGACCGCCTTCAAGGCAACCTGCGGGTGGCCGCCCAAAAAGCCGGCCAGTCTGTGGAAGATCTGGCAGCGGTTCGACGCCAGGCCATTCCGGCCCAGCGCTTTGGCAACCCGCAAGAGTTTGGCGCCATTTGCGCCTTTTTGTGCAGCCAGCAGGCCGGCTACATCAATGGCCAAAACGTGCTGGCCGACGGCGGTGCTTTCCCCGGCACCTTTTAGCCTCTGGACGCCGTTCCGCGCATTCCAGCGCGGTTCAGCCGGCGGTCACGGCGCGGCCAGCATCTCCTGCAGCAGCCAGGTGCCCGCCTGGCCCAAGGGGCGCTGGCGTGACCACACCGCGTCCACCGCCACGCGTTGCGGCCAGCCCCGTGCGTCCAGTTCGTGCAGCTTGTCCGTGGCAAAGCGCGTGACCATCCAGCGCGGAATGGCGGCCCAGCCAAAGCCGAGCACGGCCATTTCCATCAACATCAAATAGCTTGGTGCCGACCACGACCGGTGGGCCGCCGGCAGCGTCGGTTGGGCGCGGCCCAGGTAGTGGTCCAGCCGCAGCTCGCGGTGACCGGCCAGCACCTCGGGGGTGATGTCCGCCAGGCGGGCCAGCGGGTGGCTGGTGGCCACGAACAGCGTGATCTCGGACTGCTCGGCAATCGTCGCCGAGCCGATGTCGGGCGCGTACAGCGCCTGCGCGCCCACCACGCCAATGTGCGCGCGCCCGGTTTGCACCAGTGACACCAGGTCGCCGTCCTCGGCAATCAGGCACTCAAACGCCAAGTCCGGGAAGCGCTGCTCAAAGGCGCTCAGCAGTTCCTCAAAGCGGTCCGACTGGTAGGTGTCGGACCACACCACGCTGAGCCGGGCCTCCAGACCGCTGCCGAGCTGGCTGGCCGACAAGTCCAGCCGGTCGCTGGCGGCCAATATTTCCCGCACCTTGCCCAGCACCACCCGCCCGTGCTCGGTGAGGGCGGGTTTGCGGCTGCTGCGGTCAAACAGGGTGAGCCCGAGGTCAATCTCCAGGTGCGCAATCGCGCTGCTCACGGTGGACTGACTTTTGCCCAGCTTGCGCGCCGCGGCCGAAAACGAGCCCAGGCTGGCGGCTTCGGCAAAGGCGGTCAAGGCTTCGGGTGAATGGCGCATGCGTGGCTGACCTATCTATTTTTCAGATGGTTAAAAACTTTAATGTATTGGAAATAGCGATGAAAATGCGCGCATCAAAGTTTTCGAGCGCCAAAGTCAGCCATGAGTCTCCAGAAGTCGGTCAAAGAACGTTTTTTCCATGCCCTCGGTTTTGAGGTGCTCGCCATTGCCATTTGTGCGCCTCTGGGGGCTTGGTTGCTGGGCTATTCGCTGGCCCACATGGGCCTGCTGACCCTGATGATTTCCTTGATTGCCATGGCGTGGAACATGCTGTTCAACATGGCGTTTGACGGTGCCCAGCGCCGCCTGGGTTTCACCCGCACGCTGGCAGCGCGGGCGGTGCACTCGGTGTTGTTCGAGATCGGCTTGATTTTGGCCGTGGTGCCGCTGGCCGCCTGGTGGCTGGACATTGGGCTGTGGGAGGCCTTTGTGCTGGACATCGGCATTGTGCTGTTCTTCCTGCCCTACACCTTTGTCTTCAACTGGACCTACGACCATGTTCGCGCCCGGGTGGTGGCCAAGCGCCTGGAGAAAACGGGCGTGCCCGCGGCCTGAACTGCTGACGGGTCAGCGCCGCGACGACACCACGATGCCGCCCACAATCAGCGCGAAGGCCAGCGCATGAAAGAGGTGCGGTGTTTCGCCCAGAAACGCGGTGGAGAGCAGGGCGGTGAACAGCGGCGTCAGGTTGGCAAAGAAGCCCGCCACCGCCGGCCCGGCTTGGCGCACGCCAGCGCCCCAGGCGCGGTAGGCCAGCACGGCGGGTCCCACGGCAATGAACAGTAGCGCGGCAGCCATCGGCCAACTCCAGGTGATATGGCCCTTGCCCAGCGCCCATTCGCCACCCGTAAACAGCATCGACCACAGCACGCCAAACGCCACTTGGCCCAGTAAAAAAGCCGACCAGTTGGCGCGCAGTGCCGCGGGTTCGGTGGTGGGGCGGGCCAGCATCCAGCTGTAGTAGGCCCAGGCGGCTGAGGCCATCAGCACATACAAGTCTCCCGGCACCAGGCGCACCTGCAGCAGCAACCCCAGTTGGCCACGGCACAGCACCACCAGCACGCCGCTGACCGACAGGGCCGCGCCCAGCCACTGGCGGGCCGAGATGACTACGCCAAACTTGAGTCGGCCAATCAGCAGCATCCACACCGGCGTGCTGGCCCCCACCAGCGTGACGTTGATGGGGGTGGAGGTGTTCAGCGCCAGGTACAAGAGCGCGTTGTAGCCCCCCACACTCAGCAGCCCCAGCATCGAGATGCGCCGCCAGTGCAGCCACAGCAGGCTGTTGC
>CAZLRQ010000209.1:0-4602 GCA_964562035.1 uncultured Rhodoferax sp.
CCAACACCGAGTTCATCAAGAAGTGGTCGGCTTACGCCAAGGCCAAGGGCATTGCTGGTCACAAGGACAAGCCTTTGACCAACGATCCGATGGAAGCGACCTACATCGGCATCAACATGTGGAAGCAGGCGGTTGAGAAAGCCAAGTCCACCGACGTTGACAAGGTCATTGCCGCCATGGCGGGTCAGACGTTCAAGGCACCCAGCGGTATCGTGAGCAAGATGGACGAGAAAAACCACCACTTGCACAAGTCGGTGTTCATTGGCGAGATCAAGGCCGACGGCCAGTTCAACGTGGTGTGGAAGACGCCCGGCCCCGTCAAAGCCAAGCCATGGAGCCCGTACATCGAAGGCAATGCGTCCAAGCCTGACGAGCCTGTGAAGAAGTAAGGCCAGTCCAAGCCTAAAGCTGTCACACAACCCAAAAGGGGCAACCCTTTTGGGTTGGTTTTGATTTAAACCCACCTATTTGAGAGAGTCTGTCAATGCTTAGCCAATTGATTCGATTGACAGCATTTGCCTTGTGTCTGGCAAGCGCGAGCGCCCAGGCGCTGACCGTAGAGCAGGCCAACGCCATGGCTGCCGGTGAGACCGATGCGCGTGTCGAAGCCCTGGCCAAAGCCGTGACAACGGCGGACGACAAAACGGCGGCATTTTTGCAAGCCCTGTCGGACGACGCCGTGAAGCTGGCGGGCGCCCGCGCGTTCATCGTCAAAGATGACAAGGGCGTGGACCCTGTCACCGGCGCTGAGTTTGCGGTGCCGGACGATGCTGAAGACATCATCAACAACAACCGCATGCGGGGCGAGCTGGACTCTGCCTTGGCGGCGCTCAAGTTGTTTTCCAAAGACGATGCCATTCGCCTCGCTGCCACACAGCAGTTGCAGAGCGACGCCGATGAGTCGAAGTTGCCCTTGATTGAAAAGGCGCTGGCCACCGAGCAAAACGAACAAATCAAAGACCTGTTGAGCATGGTGCGCGCCGCCGCCTTGCTGAACAGCGCCGACACCAACAAACGCCTGGAGGCGGCCCAATTGCTGGCCACCAGCACGCAGGCCAGTTCCAAAACGGTGTTGCTGGCCCGGCTTGCGCAAGAGACTGACGCGGGGGTCAAGTCAGCACTGCAAAAAGCCTTGCGCGAGGTTGAGGCGGCATTGGCCTGGGGTGACCGGCTGGGCGCCATGTTCAGCGGCTTGAGCTTGGGCTCCATTCTGTTGTTGGTGGCCTTGGGCCTGGCCATCACCTATGGGCTCATGGGCGTCATCAACATGGCGCATGGCGAGTTGATGATGATTGGCGCCTACGCCACCTATGTGGTGCAAGGCCTGTTTCAGCAGTACCTGCCCGGCGCCTTTGACTGGTATTTGCTGGCGGCACTGCCGGTCGCGTTCATGGCGTCGGCCCTGATGGGCGTGGTGATGGAGCGCACCGTCATTCGTTTTCTGTACGGCCGCCCACTGGAGACACTGCTGGCCACCTGGGGTATCAGCTTGATGCTGATGCAACTGGTGCGCACCTTGTTTGGCGCGCAAAACGTGGGGGTGGAAAACCCGTCGTGGATGAGTGGTGGCGTGCAGGTGCTGGGTAACCTGTCGCTGCCTTACAACCGCTTGGTGATCATTGGCTTTGCCTTGGCGGTACTGGGCGCCGTGGCATTTTTGATCAGCAAAACACGCCTGGGCTTGTTTGTGCGGGGCGTCACGCAAAACCGGCCAATTGCGGCGTGCATGGGCGTGAACACCGCACGCATTGACACCTACGCTTTCGCCTTGGGCTCGGGCATTGCCGGCCTGGCGGGCTGTGCCTTGAGCCAGGTGGGCAACGTCGGGCCCGACCTGGGGCAAGGCTACATCGTGGACTCGTTCATGGTGGTGGTGGTGGGCGGCGTGGGGCAGTTGGCGGGCACGGTGTATGCCGCTTTGGGCCTGGGCATCCTGAACAAGTTTCTGGAGGGCTGGGCCGGTGCGGTGCTGGCCAAGATTGCCGTGTTGGTGCTCATCATTATCTTTATTCAAAAGCGTCCTCAAGGCATTTTTGCCATGAAGGGCCGCTCCGCGGAGGCTTGAAAGCATGACAGCAAAAACCATTGAACTGCCAGCGCGCACGCCCTTGTTGAGCCGTGCGGGCTGGAGCACTTTTATTGTTGCCGTGTTGGTGGTGTGTGCGGTGGCACCTGCCCTCAACTTGTGGGTGCCAACGAGCAGCGTGTTTCACCTGAGCGACTACGCGGTCGGGCTGGTGGGCAAGATCATGTGCTACGCCATTTGTGCGCTGGCCATTGATCTGATCTGGGGCTACACCGGTATTTTGAGTTTGGGCCACGGTCTGTTTTTTGCACTCGGTGGCTACGCCATGGGCATGTACCTGATGCGCCAGATTGGCCGGGAGGGCAACTACAAAAGCGACTTGCCCGACTTCATGGTGTTTCTGGACTGGAAAGAGCTGCCCTGGCACTGGACTTTCAGTGACAGCTTTGCGGCCACGCTGTTTTTGGTGGTGGCGGTGCCTGGCCTGGTGGCGTTTGTGTTTGGCTACTTTGCGTTTTCGTCGCGCATCAAGGGGGTGTACTTTTCCATCATCACCCAGGCCATGACCTTTGCCGCGATGTTGCTGTTTTTCCGCAACGAGACCGGCTTTGGCGGCAACAACGGCTTTACCGACTTCAAACGCATTTTGAACATTGCCATTGCCACCCAAGAAATGCGCATGACGCTGTTTGTGATGACGGGCCTCACCTTGCTGGGTTTCTTCCTGATGGCGCGCTGGCTGGTCAACAGCAAGTTTGGCCGGGTGCTGCAAGCGGTGCGCGATGCCGAGACGCGGGTCATGTTCTCGGGCTACAACCCGCTGGGCTACAAGCTCACCATCTGGACCATCTCGGCCATGATGTGCGGTGTGGCCGGCGCCCTGTATGTGCCGCAAATCGGCATCATCAACCCCAGTGAAATGAGCCCGGCCAATTCGATCGAGATGGCCATTTGGGCCGCGGTGGGCGGGCGGGCCTCGCTGATCGGGCCAATAGTAGGAGCCTTCATCGTGAATGGTGCCAAGAGTTGGTTGACGGTGGCCTACCCGGAGTATTGGCTGTACTTTTTGGGTGCGCTGTTCATTGGCGTCACGCTGTTTTTGCCGCAGGGCATTGTGGGTTGGGTCAAGAAATTGAAAGGGGCCAAAGCATGACGCCCGATCTGATGATGGAGGGCGCGCGCCGTGCCGAGGCGCGCACGAACAAAGTGCTCAAAGGCCGCACCGAGTCGGGTGGCCGCCAAGCGGGGTTCTCACGCATTGCCACGCCGGGTGAGGTGGACATCACCCATGGTCGTATTCTTTATCTTGAAAATGTGAACGTCAGTTTTGATGGTTTCAAGGCCATCAACAACCTGTCGCTGGACATTGCCCCGGGCGAGTTGCGCTGCATCATTGGCCCCAACGGGGCCGGCAAGACGACGATGATGGACATCATCACCGGCAAGACCCGGCCCGATTCGGGCACCGTATTTTTTGGCAGCACCATTGATTTGCTGCGCTACAAGGAGTCCGAGATTGCCCAGCTCGGCATTGGCCGCAAGTTCCAGAAGCCCACGGTGTTTGAGCAGCTCACGGTGTTTGAAAACCTGGAACTGGCCTTGAAGGTCAACAAGGCGGTGAAGGCGTCGATGTTTTTCAAGCTGGACTCGGCGCAGAAAGACCGGCTGGCAGAAATTTTGCACACCATTCACCTGGCGGACAGCGTGACGCGCCAGGCGGGCAATTTGAGCCACGGGCAAAAGCAGTGGCTGGAGATTGGCATGCTCTTGATGCAAGACCCCAAGCTCTTGCTGCTGGACGAGCCCGTGGCCGGCATGACCGACGAAGAAACCGAACGCACGGCCGAGCTGTTTTTGACGCTCAAAGGCAAGCATTCGCTGATGGTGGTGGAGCATGACATGAGCTTCATCAACACCATTTCCGACATCGTGACTGTGCTGTGCGATGGCTCGGTACTGGCCCAAGGCACGCTGGCGCAGGTGCAGGCCGATGAGCGCGTGATTGAAGTTTATTTGGGGCGCTAAGGCGACGACCACATGCTGAACGTGACAAACATCAACCAATACTATGGCGGCTCGCACATTCTGCGGGACGTGAATTTGCAGGCCGAACTGGGCAAGGTCACCGTTATTTTGGGCCGCAACGGCGTGGGCAAGACCACGCTGCTGAAAAGCCTGATGGGCCTGGTGCCCATCAAAACCGGCACCATTGAATTTGATGGCAAGCCCATTCAAAACACCACGCCTTACGAGCGCGCGCGCGCCGGCATTGGCTTTGTGCCGCAGGGGCGCGAGATTTTTGCGCGCCTCACGGTGGAAGAGAACCTGCGCATGGGCCTGGCTTACAAGAGCGCCAGCACACCCATTCCCCCCGAGTTGTTTGAGCTGTTTCCGGTGCTGAAGCAAATGCTGCACCGCCGGGGTGGCGATTTGTCAGGTGGGCAGCAGCAGCAGTTGGCCATTGCCCGTGCACTGGCCGCCGGGCCCAAGCTGCTGATTCTGGATGAGCCGACCGAGGGCATTCAGCCCAGCATCATCAAGGACATTGGCCGCGTCATTCGCATGCTGGCCGACCG
>CAZLRQ010000210.1:0-4554 GCA_964562035.1 uncultured Rhodoferax sp.
GGTGGCCGCATGAGCGCGGGCCAAACCGCGCAGCCTGCCGCGCCGCTTCAGGTGGCCATCCTGGTGTTTGACCAGGTCGAAGCACTTGACTTTGCCGGCCCCTACGAGGTCTTCACCACCGCCAGCCGGGTGCACCAGCGCCCCTGCGCGTTGGCGCCGTCAGGGCGTGCGCCCTTGTTTGAGGTGCGTGCCGTGGCCCGCACGCTGGCGCCCGTGCGGGCACGTGCCGGGCTGCAAGTGCTGCCCGACGCTGATTTCAGTGGCTGCACGCAGGTTGATGTGCTCGTCATCCCCGGCGGCGTGGTCGATGCCGCACAGCAGTGCCCCGACACCCTGGCCTGGATTGCCCGCCTGGCGGGCACGGCGCAAATCACCGCGTCGGTGTGCACCGGCTGCTTTTTGCTGGCGGCCAGCGGGGTGGTGCGCACCGAACGCGTCACCACGCACTGGGAAGACCTGGACGATTTGCGCCGCCAATTTCCGTCACTGGCGGTGTGTGGCGGCGTGCGCTGGATTGACCTGGGCCCGGTCGTCACGTCCGCGGGCATCAGTGCGGGCATGGACATGAGTTTGCATCTGGTCGAGCGGCTGGGGGGCGAAGCACTGGCCCTGCGCACCGCCCGACAAATGGACTACGCATGGCACCGCCAACCTTGATCGACGTCTTGTTCGTGCTCTTGCCCGACAGCCTGATACTGGACTGGGCCGGCCCCGCCGAGGCCTTGCGCATTGCCAACCAGTGCCTGCTGGCGCAGGGCCAGCCGCCCCGGTTTGCGCTGCGCTTTGTCAGCCCTGAACCCCAGGCGCTCAGCTCGGTGGGCGTGGCCGTGTCGGGGTTGGCGCCGCTACCGGCGTATACCAGTTTGCAAAAGAGCTGGGTGGTGCTGGTCGGGCAGCCGGGTCAAACCATCAACGTGCAAACGCCACCCGCCCAGGCGCTGCTGCACTGGCTGCGCGGCCTGCGCCTGGCGCAAGGGCAGCTTGAACTGGTGACGGTGTGCGCCGGGGCCGTGCTGGCCGCCCATGCCGGCTTGCTGGCCGGGCGCCGTGCCACCACGCACCACCAGCATCTGGATGAATTGGCCCAGACCGAACCGCGGTGTGATGTGTTGGCCAACCGGGTGTTTGTCGAAGACGGCCCGGTGTTCAGCAGCGCGGGGGTCACCACCGGGATTGATCTGTTTTTGCACCGCATCAGCGCCCTGTGTGGCCCGGCGCTGGCGGCCCAGGTGGCCCAAACCATGGTGGTGGCCATGCGCCGGGGCCCGCATGACCCCGAGTTGTCGCCCTTTCTGGCCTACCGCAAGCACTTGCACGCGGCCTTGCACCGGGTGCAAGACGCCGTGGGTCTGGCGCCGCAAAGCGACTGGACCGTGCCGCGCATGGCCGACGTGGCCCACACCTCGCCCCGGCACCTGACGCGCCTGTTCCTTGAGCATGCCGACATTGCGCCGCTGCAATACCTGCGCCGCATTCGCCTGGCGGTCGCCCAAGCCGCACTGCAATCCGGACACAACGTGACCCAGGCGGCCGAGATCGCCGGCTTCAGTTCCGACACCCAACTGCGCCGGGCCTGGCATCAGTTTGGCCTGGCGGGCACGCCCGCGGGGCGGCGGTAGCGGCCGTGTTTTTGGGTGCCTGTTTTGGCAGATTCAGCCCACAGGCCGTTTGGTGTCAGGCGTGGTGCCCTGAATGTGGCGCTGGTTGTTGCAAAAGTCGTGGCTGATGGCCAGATTGTCCTGGTGGCTGTTGCCGCCCTCGCTGCGCGGCTTGATGTGCTCCAGCGTGGCATCCGCCGGGCTCACATGCGCACCACACACCCAGCACGGCACCACGCCGTGCAACTGGCGGGCCACCGTTTTGTAGATTTTGTCGCGGGTGAGGGCGAGGGTGCTCATGGGCCACTGGCGGGCTGGCCCTGTGGGCTCAGCCAGTGCTGGAGTGATTTTGAAAGGGTGATCAGGTCAATGGGCTTGGACAGGAAGTCGTCCATGCCGGCGTCCAGGCACTTTTGCCGGTCGTCTTCAAAGGCCCCGGCGGTCAGCGCCACCACGGTGTTTCGGGGCATACCCTGTGCCGACTCCCACTGGCGAATGCGCCGCGACGCTTCCAGGCCGCCCATGGTGGGCATTTGAATGTCCATCAGGATCAGGTGGTACGGGGTGCCTTGCATCACCGCGTTGACCGCCGCCTGGCCGTCTTCGACAAAATCAGCCGTCAGCCCCAGGTTCTCCAGCAGGGCGCCTATCACCATCCGGTTGACCGGGTTGTCTTCGGCCACCAGCAGGTGACCGGTGAGCGCCGGTGGTGCGGTGGCGTCGTCGCGGTCGGGGGCGTTTCCGGGGGGCGTGGCGCTGGCATCCAGGTTCGCAGCGGCCGGCGCAGGAACGCGAAACCAGAACTGCGAGCCAATGCCGAACTCGCTTTGCAGGCCCACATACCCCCCCATGAGTTCGGCCATTCGGGCCACGATCGAGAGGCCCAACCCAGACCCGCCAAATTCACGGGTGGTGGAGCTGTCTGCCTGGGTGAACGGCTTGAACAGCAGCGCCTGCTTGTCCGGCGCAATGCCAATGCCGCTGTCGCGAACCAAAAACTCCAGCATGGGCTGCTGCGCGCTGTCCTGCACGTCGGTCACCTGCACATGCACATCGCCCTGGCGGGTAAATTTGATGGCGTTGGCCAGGTAGTTCGACAGCATTTGCCGCAGTTTTAGCGGGTCACCCATGTACGTGCCGGTGTGCAGCTTGTGGGTGTCCACCGTCACACGAATGCCTTTGCGCCTGGCAGGCTCTTCAAAGGACTTCACGGTGTCGCTGATCAGGCTCCCCGGGCTGAAGGCCTGGTGGTCCAGGGTCAGTTGCCCCGCTTCAATTCTGGACAAATCCAGAATGTCGTTGAGCAAGGCCAGCAGAGTTTTGCCCGAGCTGAAAATGGTTTTCGCGTAGTCCAGCCGCTCGGCCTCGGAGACGCCGGTCATCTGCAGCAGTTGGGCCATGCCCAGCACGCCGTTCATGGGCGTGCGCAGTTCATGGCTCATGGTGGCGAGAAAGTCGCTTTTGGCCCGGGTGGCGCTTTGTGCCATGTCCAGGGCGTGCTCCAGGGCCACCTGGTTGCGCTTGCGCTCGGTGATGTCGGCATAGGCGCCCACCACGCGCAGGGGCTGGTGTTGCGCGTCTCTTTCCACCAAACGGCCCCGGTCCTGCACCCAGATCACGGAGCCGTCTTTGCGCACCATGCGGTGCTCGGAGTTGTAGATCGCATCGGTGCCGTCGAGCAGGCGCTGCAGGCGCTCCCAGACCTGGGGCCGGTCCTGGGGGTGCAGGTGGGCGGAAAAGGCTTCGACGTTGTTGGCAACCTCACCCTCCGAAAACCCCAAAATGCTGAACCAGCGCTCGTTGTGGATGACCTTGCCGCTGGGCACATGCCAGTCCCACACGCCTTCCTGCGTGGCGGTCATCACTTCCTGCAGTCGTTGCTCGCTCAAAGCCACTTTTTGCTGGGCCCGCACCACATCGGTGATGTCGTGCGCGATGACCAGAATCTGGTTGTTGCCCTGGGCGTCCTTGAACGGCCGCTTGATGGATTTGAAGTGGCGCAATTCGCCCGTGATGGCGTCACAGCTGTCTTCAAACACCACTTCGGTCTCGCCCCGCGCCATGATGCCGAGCACGTTGTCCCGAAACCCGTCGGCAATTGCTTTGGGGACCCCAAAGTCATCGTCATGCCGACCCATCATCTGCTCTGGCGTGGTGTTGTACAGGCGCGCCACCGTCTGGTTGCAAAGCAAAAAATCGCCCTTGTGGTCTTTGAGAACAATGACATCGGGAATCTCATCAAACACGGCCTGAAACAGTGCCAGCTTTCGTTCGCTGGTCAGGACGGTGGCTGGGTTGCCAGCAGAGAGTTGTGAATCAGGCATGTGGAATGTCGGGCAACAGGACGGGTTCTTTGGACAAACGGGGTTGTCTTGAATATAACTTCAGCCGCCCCTCATACGCCGTGTGGCGTATTTCCCAAACCTGCGCCGCTCCCTAAAGTCACACCATCGCTTAGCCAAAGCCCGCCTTCATCAGCAGGCCCACCGCAGCGAAAGGGTCTCTTTTTTATTTACCGGAGAAGCACGCATGCAAAGTCAGAATTCACGTCGTTTTACCCTGAAGGCACTCACGGCTGCCGTTGCCTTGTCAGGTTTGTCGGTCATGCCGGCGTTTGCGGCTGACACCATCAAGGTCGGCATTTTGCACAGCCTCTCGGGCACCATGGCCATCTCGGAAACCGTGTTGAAAGACACCGTGCTGATGGCGATTGACGAGATCAACGCCAAGGGCGGCTTGCTGGGCAAGAAGCTGGAGCCTGTGGTGGTGGACCCCGCCAGCAACTGGCCCTTGTTTGCCGAGAAAACCCGCCAGCTGATCACCCAAGACAAGGTGGACGTGATTTTTGGCTGCTGGACTTCGGTGTCCCGCAAGTCGGCGCTGCCAGTGCTTGAAGAGCTCAACGGCCTGCTGTTCTACCCCGTGCAGTACGAGGGTGAAGAGCTGTCCAAGAACG
>CAZLRQ010000211.1:0-4528 GCA_964562035.1 uncultured Rhodoferax sp.
TGGTACCAGTTGTTTTGCACAAAATAAACGGGTTGGCCGCAGGCGTTGTAGCGGTTGCAGTGGCGCTTCCAGTTCTTTGCATGGCCGGGCGGCACGTGCAGGTAGATGGGCTGGTACGTGCCGCCCCGGGGCATGCGCTGAATGATCATGGGCTCGGCGTAAATGACGCGGGGCTGCGGCATGTCGCCCAGCACGATGCGGCCATAAAAGCCCGGTTGGCCAATGTCGATTGACACGCCGACATTGCTTGCCAGCGCGGAGCCGGCCAGCGTCAAGGCGGCCAAGGCCATCAAAATTCGTTTCATCAGTGTTGTCCGGTGGGTTGGCGCCTATGAGCGGCGCTGGTGCGGTCCCTCAAGACCACAAAAGTGGCCCGGCATGCCAAGCCGGGCGGTGTTACATACGGACCATCGTAAGGGAGTTTGCCCGGATGGCCTGTAACGGGCTGTATCCGGCCCCGCTCAGGCCTGGGGCAGCAAGTAGCGCCGCTCCCACGCGGTGATTTCTGCCAGGTAGCTGTCATGCTCCAGCGCCTTCACGGCGGTGTACCCGGTTACAAATTCGTCGCCCAGCAGACGCCGGCTGTGCGGGCTTTGGCGCATGCGCGCCTCGGCGCTGTCCAGGTGGCGCGGCAGGGTGTGCGCCTCGCCATAGCCGTTGCCGGTGATGGGCTCGGTGGCCGTCAACTGTTCATCCATGCCTGCCAGACCCGCTGCCAGGGACGCGGCCATGACCAGGTAGGGGTTGGCGTCGGCGCCAGCCACGCGGTTTTCCACGCGGCGCGCGGCGCTCACGCTGGCGGGCACGCGCAGGCCGGTGGTGCGGTTGTCGTAGCCCCACTGCAGGTTCACTGGCGCCTGGCTGCCCGTGACATAGCGCCGGAACGAGTTGACAAAGGGCGCGTAAATCAGCATCAGGTCTGGCCCGTAGGTCTGCAAGCCGGCGATGAAATGGCGAAAACACGGGGCCTCGCTGCCGTCTTCCAGGCTGAAGATGTTGCGGCCCTGGTTGTCCAGCACGCTCTGGTGCAAGTGCATGGAGCTGCCGGACTGGCCCGCCATGGGTTTGGCCATGAACACGGCGTTCAGGCCGTGCTTGAGGGCCAGCTCTTTGGCCGCGTACTTGAACAAAAAGGCCTGGTCGGCCAGCGCCACCGGGTCGCCGTGCAGCAGGTTGATCTCGAACTGCGAGGCGCCCACTTCATGAATCCAGGTGTCGGCCTGCACGCCCAGGGTGCGTAAAGCCTGAGCCAACTCGTCCCAGAACGGCGCCAGCGCATTGAGCAGGTTCAGGCTGAAGGCACTTTGCCCGACCTCGGCGCGGCCACCGCGCAGGTCAGGCACGCGCAGAGGCTGGGTGGGGTCGGTGTTGGGCGCGGTCAGGTAAAACTCGATCTCGGGCGCCACCACGGGGGTGAGCCCCTGCGCGGTGTAGCGCGCCACCACGTTTTTCAAAATGCTGCGGGGGGCAAACGGGCACAGCTCGCCCGTCAACTCCACGCAGTCGTGAATGGCCACGGCGCGCGGCACGCTGGACCAGGGGCTCAGGCGCAGCGTGCTGGCGTCGGGCACCAGGCGCACATCGGGGTCGGCCTCGGGAAACACCGGGTGGTAAGAGTAGTCGCCGGTCACCGCCTGCATGGGGATGGCCTGGCAGATGCGCAACTCGCCCCCGGCGGCAAAGCTGGCTGCTGGCATCAACTTGCCGCGCGGGTAGCCTGAAATGTCGGGAAACAGGCACTCCACCTCGCGCACGCCATGCTGGGCAAAAAAGGCGAGCCATTCCTGCGTGCGGGCCGGGGTGTGCGGTGCGCCGTGTGGTGAGGCGGGTGGCGGGATGGCAGCGGGTGAGGCGTTGTTCACAATGGCGTTCAGTAGGGGTGGGGATGTAAAAAATATAGCTAAATTGGCCTCTGGCCCTTATGGGTGCTGCCTGAGTAGCTATTTATTCAGGAGTTCCGGGTTGGCTGCATTTGGCGCTGGACCGTGCCGCCCAAGCGCCACACCCCGCAAAAACTCCACCAGCCCGCGGTCGGCGTCCAGGGCGCGCACTTGTTCAATGCACTGCGCCATGTCGCGCGTGGCGCCCATATCGGTCTGCAGGTTGACGGCATTCTGGTGCCAGCGTTGTGCGGCCCGGCTGGGCAAGAGGGGCTGCAACGCTTCAATGGCGTAGCGCAGGCGCTTGGCCAGCAGGCGAACACGGTGCTGGCCCTCCAGGCTGTTGTTGGTCTGGCGGGCGCGTTTGAGTTGCCCCCGCAGGTGCTTGATGCGACTGCGTGCCCAGCGCTTGAGTGACGGCGGGCGGTGCTTTGGTGCAGCCTCCTGCTGAGCCGGTACCGCCTCAACAGCCAAGTTTTCCAGCCACTGGGTGGTGGCCAGCAGGGTGGCGCCCACGGCCGGTGCTTGCAGGGCGTAGCGCACGGCCTTGCCTTGCAGGGTGGCGGCGTCCTGCAGGGCGCGGGTCATGGCGTCCCAGGACTGGCTGCGCCGCGCATCGCCCGCCGCGTAGGCCTCGGCCAGCGGGGGCAGTGTCTCGTTGAGCGCGACGCCCACGTTGCGCCACTCACCCAGGCAGCTCAGCAGCGCCTGCAAGCTGTCAAAGGCGGGCGGCGGTGCGTGGCCCAGCAGCGGTTTGCACAGGCGCAGCGCGCTCTTGAACCGCCGCCAGCCCACGCGGGCCTGGTGCACCACCTCGGGCTCGCTGGCGGTGCGCAGGGTGTTGAGGTTGGTGGTGAACTGGCTGAACATCTCGCGCAGCACGCGTTGGGCGGCCTCAAGCGGGCTCAGTTTGGGCGTCAGCACGGGGGGCTGGGCGCGCTGGGGCCGGTTCAGGGTGCCTTGCGCCAGGGCAAAGCCCTGCCCGGCCTTGCTGGTGTTGACCGGCAGCAGCGCCACGCTGCGGGCAATCTGCCGGGCCACGTCAAACAGCGCGGCAGGCGTGCCGGCCTTGAGCTCCAGCTCCAGTTCGCAAATAGGGGTTGTCTGCTCGCCTGCCACGATGTGGCCCAGGTCCAGTGCCACCTCCACCACACTGCCGTCACGCCGGCGCACCAGCCACAGGGTGCGTTCAAAGGTGGTGGCAAAGCAGGGTTGCAGCGCTTTGAAGAGGCGGCCGTCGGGGTCGAGTTGCGCCCACGGGGTGGCCTTGAGGGCTTTGGCGGACAGTGCGTCGCCGGGCACCTGCGCCTCCCACTCGCCGCGTTGGCTCAGGGCCGAGTCTTCGCGGCCGGCCATCTTGAGGGTTTGCAGCCATTGCGGCGCCTGGGCCACCGCACCGTCAGGCCCCGGCGCGCCGTCGACCCGGCGCGTGCGCAGCGCCACGCGCTGGGTGCGCAGGGTTTGTTCGGGGGTGTCGTAGTAAATGTTGTGCAGTTGCAGCCGGGTGGCCTGGCGGCGTGCCAGCACGGGGGTCTGCGCCAGGCGCTTGGCCAGGGTGGCCGGGTCGCTGGTGGGCAGCGCCAGCTTGAGCTCGATTTCAACGCAGGGGTTGGTGGCGGGGTCTGTTTTCATGGGGTTTGGGTCCAACCGTTCAGAGGTGCCCGCCGGGGGGCGGGGGCGTCAGGCCTCGCTGGCCTTTTTCAGAATGGCGTAAAGCTGGTCTTTGAGCAGCAGCTTCTCTTTCTTGTGGGTCTCGATTTTTTCCGGCGTGCCGGTCTCAATGTGCGACTCCATGTTTTTGATGGTCTGGTCGAGCGCGTTGTGCTTCTCGAACAGGCGCATGAAGTGGTGGTCGGTGGTCTTGAGCTGGGTGATCAGGTCGCGGTATTCAGGAAACATCGGTGAACTCCTTCTGGTCAACAGGTGGGCGGAGCCACGCTGGGCCCCACAGGTCGCACTGTAACCCTCAGGCCCCGGGCGTCAACCGGCATGGGCCATGATGGCCTTTTGACGCCCTGCGGCCTGACCTGCGCACTCACCCGCGCTACTTAATCGCGCATCAGCGCCTCGATCTCGGCCACGCCCACCGGCACGCCGCGGCTGATCAGCTCGCAGCCGGTCTCGGTCACGATGGCGTCGTCTTCAATGCGGATGCCGATGTTGTGAAACTGCTCCGGCACGCCGTCGGCCGGGCGCACGTACAGACCGGGCTCAATGGTCAGCACCATGCCGGGCCGCAGGATGCGCGCCGGGCGGTTGACGATGGTGTCGCCGGTGAGCGCGTCTTTGCGCTCGCTGGACTGGCCCAGTTCGCCAGGTTCGGTGTAGGCGCCGCAGTCGTGCACGTCCATGCCCAGCCAGTGGCCGGTGCGGTGCATGTAGAACTGAAAGTAGGCGCGTTTCTCGATCACATCGTCCAGCGTGCCGACCTTGTTTTTGTCCAGCAAACCCACATCCAGCATGCCTTGCGCCAGCACCTTGACGGTGGCGTCGTGCGGGTCGGTGAAGCGGGCACCGGCGCGCGTGGCGGCCACGGCGGCGTCTTGCGAGGCCAGCACCAGCTCGTACAGCGCGCGTTGCGGGCCGCTGAAGGTGCCGTTGGCGGGGAAGGTGCGGGTGATGTCGCTGGCGTAGCCGTCGAGTTCGCA
>CAZLRQ010000212.1:0-2487 GCA_964562035.1 uncultured Rhodoferax sp.
CGTGGCACACGTAGCAACGCTGCGCCAGGACAAGCTGCACGTCTTTATAGCCAAATTGACCTCCAGCCCCCGTCCCACTTGGGTTTATAGCTACTGAATCAGTAGCATTTGCCGTACTGACGACAGGTGGCTCGGGGCGCAGCCAGACGATGACCGCCACGATCACCGCCACGCCCACCAGTGCATACGGCAGCGGGTTGCCGTTGCGCCCCAATTTGTAGCCATGGCGCATGACAAAAAACTGGCGAATGGCGGCGCCCGCGAACATCATCAAAATCAGCACCAACCAGTTTTGCGGGTGGTTGTAGGTAAAGCTGTAGTGGCCACTCAGCATGGCAAACAGCACCGGCAGCGTGAAATAGGTGTTGTGCACGCTGCGCTGCTTGCCGCGCTTGCCGTGAATGGGGTCCACTGGCTGGCCGGCCTTGATGGCCGCTACCACTTTTTTCTGCCCGGGAATGATCCAGAAAAACACACTGGCGCTCATGGTGGTGGCCAGCATGGCACCCACCAGCAGAAAGGCGGCACGCCCCGCAAACCAGTGGCAGGCCAACCACGACGCCACGCACACCAGGCCAAACACCAGCGCGCCCACCATGGCGTCGCCGTTTTTGCGCTGACCCAACACGCGGCAAATCAAGTCGTACAGCAGCCAAAACACCACCAGAAACGACAGCGCCACCGCAATGGCCTCGGCCGGCGCCCAGTCCATGCGCGACTTGTCAATGAGGTACGTGCTGGCGCTCCACAGATACGACACGGTGAACAGCGCAAAGCCCGACAGCCAGGTGCTGTAGCTCTCCCAGTAAAACCAGTGCAGGTGGCTGGGCAGCTTGGGTGGCGACACATTGAACTTGACCGGGTGGTAAAACCCGCCGCCATGCACCGCCCAGAGCTCGCCACTGACGCCCTGCTTTTTCAGGTCGTCATCCACCGGCGGCGTGAGGCTGCTGTCCAGAAACACAAAATAAAAGGAGGAGCCAATCCAGGCGATGGCGGTGATGACGTGGACCCAGCGCAGCAGCAGGTTGGCCCAGTCGAGGTAATAGCTTTCCATAAGTCTGACCCTTGTTCGGCACCCCGAGAGGCACCGCATTCATGCGAACTGTTCACCACCGCGGGCACTGTGAACAGAAAACGGGTCGCGAACACAGGCATGTTGACCACACCTCGCTCCGCTGCGACGACTTCAAAACTGTATACAGTTTAACCAGCTACGGCGCGTTGCAACCCATTTTTGTCTTCAGGGAATTCCCTGATTCAGGCGACAGGGTTTGCAATATCTGTGCCGCCACCGCCACGGCAATGATCTCGGGTTCTTTGCCAGTCACACCGGCAATACCAATGGGGCAGGTCACCTGCGCCAACTCCTGCGGGGTGAAGCCCCGCGCCGCCAGGCGGTGCTGAAAAGTGGCCCATTTGGTGCGGCTGCCAATCAGGCCAATGAAGGGCAAGTCTTGCTGCTGGCGCTGGCGCGCCAAGCAGGCGGCCACCACGTCCAGGTCTTCAGCATGGCTGAAGCTCATGATGAGCACCCGGGAGTTGGGCCGCAACGCACTAACGGCGGCTTGCACCGGGTCAGAGTGCTCGCACACCACCTGCTCAGGCAAGCCCGTGGGAAAAACTTCGTCACGGCTGTCGATCCAGGTGATGTGCAACGGCAAGTTCATCAGCACCTGCACCAGTGCATGGCCCACATGGCCGCCACCAAACAAGGCCACAGGCGTGCGTTGCGGCTGCAAACGAACCGCCAGATGCGCGCGGTCAACCTCGCTCACCAGTTCAAACCGCACCTGCACATCACCCCCGCAGCACTGGCCCAAAGACGGCCCCAGGGCGTAACGCACGGTGGCTTCGCCCGGCGCCCCTGACAAGCACTGCCGCGCATGGGCCATGGCCTGAAACTCAAGGTGCCCGCCACCAATGGTGCCCACGGCCTCTTGCGCAAAAACCGCCATCCAGGCCCCGGCTTCACGCGGTACCGAACCGCGGTGGGCCTGCACCGTCACCAGAACAGCCGGCTGCCCAGCCAGACGGGTGAGAAAATTGTCTAAAGCTGTCACAAACGATTACCTTCCTAAGCGCGCCTTAAGTCACTGGACGCATAATTTCGGGCAAAGTATGCTCTCGGGTTACCACTGAGGGTGTCCCGCCCTTGAAGTCCCCTATTTCGCTCCGGAGATGCACCATGCAACCCAATATTCAACGTCGCCAGGCCTTGCTGGCCACCGCGGCCACCGGCGTGGTGGCGATTCTGGCGGGTTGCGCCACCAAGCCCTTGCCGCCACCGCCCGTGGCCCTGCCCCTGCCCGTGCCGCCACCCGTGGCCGCGCAGCCTGCACCCCGTGAGCCCTTGGCGCATGTTTCTGGCGCCTCCACACCACGTGACTACCGACGTGACGCAGCCAGTCACCTGTATGGCAAAAACAGCCATCGCATTTTCAAGGGCAAGATGCCACCGCTTTTGTACGCCGTTGGGGTGCTGCA
>CAZLRQ010000212.1:2587-4478 GCA_964562035.1 uncultured Rhodoferax sp.
TGCTGGTCAGGGTCGGCAATGCCAAAGTCCAGGCTCACCTGGTTCAAAAAATTGGGCTCGGGCAGCGCCACCCCGCGCGCCTTGAAGTAACCCGCCACATCAAACACCAGCCGGTAAGTGCCTTTTTTGAGGCTGCTGTGGTCGTACAGCAGGCCATCGGGGTTGCGGCCGTCCTGGTTCAAGACAAATTGCTTCACCAGACTGATCTGTTCACCTTGCGTGGTGTACAGCGCCACCGCCATGCCTGCGGCGGGCGTGCCGTGCATGGTGTCCAAAACATGTGTACTCAAGCCCATGCGCAATCCTTTGAAAGGTGGGTGCCGTGGTTGGCGGCGTTGATATTAGACAGAAAGTGTATACACTTTTTAAAATCAGCGATATTATGGCGGCATGGAAACTCCAACTGCCACCTCCACCACCAGCTTCATTGTTGAGGCACTGACCAAAGCCATTGTGGAGCACCGCCTGCACCCCGGTACCAAGCTGGCGGAGCAAAAAGTGGCCGACCACTTTGGTGTGTCACGCACGCTGGTGCGCCAAGCCTTGTTTCAGTTGACGCAAAACCGCCTGATTCGCATGGAGCCCGCGCGCGGCGCTTTTGTGGCCACGCCGTCGGTGACCGAAGCCAAACAGGTGTTCATGGTGCGGCGCATGCTGGAGGCCGAAATGACCCGCGCCTTCATCAAGGGCGTCACGCCAACCATGATCAAGTCGCTCAAGCAACATGTGGCCATGGAAAAATCAGCCGTGGTGCGTGAAGACGTGTCGGGGCGCACCGAGCTGCTGGGTGATTTTCATGTGCGCATGGCGGAGTTGATGGGCAACGACGTGCTGGCCCAAATGCTCAGTGATTTGATTTCACGCTGCTCGCTCATCACCCTGATGTACCAGTCCGCCACCGCCGCCGAGCACTCCAACGAAGAGCACGCCGCGATCGTGCAGGCATTGGCCGCCAAGGACGAAGCCCTGGCACTCCGGCTGATGGACGAGCACCTGCAAAACGTTGAAGCCAACCTGACGTTTGACCGAAAACTCCCGACCAACGACATCTCGATGGCCCTGTCCTAACCCCCCAACTGAACCATGAACCATTACGACAGCACACTGCCCTACCCGCGCGACCTGGTGGGCTATGGCCCGCAAGCCCCCCACGCCCAATGGCCCGGCCAGGCCCGCGTGGCGGTGCAGTTTGTTTTGAACTATGAAGAAGGCGGCGAGAACAGCGTGCTGCATGGCGACGCGGGTTCCGAGCAGTTTTTGAGTGAGATGTTCAACCCGCCCAGCTTCCCCGAGCGGCACATCAGCATGGAGGGCATTTACGAATACGGTTCCCGTGCGGGCGTGTGGCGCATCCTGCGCGAGTTTGAAAAACGCCAGTTGCCACTGACCGTGTTTGGCGTGGGCATGGCACTGGAGCGCCACCCGGACCTGGTGCAAGCCTTCAAAGCACTGGGGCACGAGATTGCCTGCCACGGCTGGCGCTGGATTCATTACCAGCACATGGATGAAGCCACCGAGCGCGAGCACATGCGTTTGGGCATGGACGCCATCACCCGCCTGACCGGCGAGCGCGCTTTGGGCTGGTACACCGGGCGTGACAGCCCCAACACCCGCCGCCTGGTGGCCGACTACGGCGGTTTTGAGTACGACAGCGACTACTACGGCGACGACCTGCCGTTCTGGATGAAAGTGCAGAAAACCAATGGCGAAGTGGTGCCACAACTCATCGTGCCCTACACGCTGGACTGCAATGACATGCGCTTTGCGCTGCCCCAGGGCTACTCGCACGCCGACCCGTTTTTTCAGTACCTGAAAGACACGTTTGACGTGCTGTATGCCGAAGGTGCGGACGCACCCAAGATGATGAGCATCGGCATGCACTGCCGCCTGC
>CAZLRQ010000213.1:0-4463 GCA_964562035.1 uncultured Rhodoferax sp.
CGAAAGACCTCCACCGCGTCGTCGCGCCCCAGGTCAATGTGCGAAGAAAAGGCATGGCAAGCCATGCCGCTGTCAGCCAGCCAGCGCTGCCATTGCTGGGCCTGCGCGGGGGTGAACGCGGACTCGTCAAACGCCTCGGTGTAGCCCACGATGAACGCGGGCTCCACATGGGTGGCGCCGCAAGCGGCCATGCTGGCCAGCATGGCGGGCACGGGGTGGCCGTCATAGGGCGCCCCGGAAATGGAAACAATGCGTTCACTCATGATGTGTGGCTCCCAAACGGTAAAACTCGGTCACAGCAGCGTCGTCCTGCTTGCCAAAGCCGGCGCCACTGGCGCCCAGAAAACTCTGCAAAGCGGCGGCGCTGACGGTGGCGGGAAAGCGCAGGTCGCGCGCCAGGTCCACCACCAGGCCCAGGTCTTTCACAAAAATATCCACGGCGCTGCGCGTGGGGGTGTAGCTGCGCTGCACCATGGCCGGGCCACGGTCACGCAGCATCCAGGAGGCAGCGGCACTCTCGCTCACCAGGTCAAACACCTGCTGCGTGTCGAGCCCGGCCCGGGCGGCCATGGCCATGGCCTCGCCTGCGGCGGCCAGGTGCACGCCGCACAACAATTGGTTGATGGTCTTGAAGGTCGAGCCCTGGCCCGCCTCGGTCCCCACGTTCAGCACGCGGCTGCCCATGGCGGCAAACACGGGCGCACAGGCGTCCAGCGCAGCCACCGGCCCTGACGCCATGATGCTCAGGCTACCCGCCTCGGCCCCGGCCACGCCACCGCTCACCGGCGCGTCCACAAACACCAAGCCGTGTTCCTGACACCGCAAGGCCAGACGGCGAGCATCCGCGGCCGACATGGTCACGCAAGAGATCACCAGGTGACCTGGCGCTGCGCCACCCACCAGGCCGTCCGCGCCAAACAGCACGGCCTCAGCCTGCGCGGCATTCACCACAAACAGCACGGTGCCCATGGCCTGCGCCGCTGCCAGTGCCGGCGTGGTGACGACCTCGCCACCCTGGCTGGCAAAAGTTTGCAAACTCTCGGGTCGCAAGTCAAAACCCTGCACCCGGTGCCCGGCCAGCAGCAACTGGCGCGCTGCGTTTTGGCCCATGGCGCCCAGGCCCACAAAACCCAAAATCGATTTAGTCATGGTGTGAAATAAAAGTAAGGGCTTTAACTCAACCGCGCAGGGTGAGCGCCGGGATGTAGGTGAACAGCAGCAGCACCGTCAAGGCCACGAAATAGAACGGAATCAACTCTTTGACCGTGGCCCCTATCTTCACTTTGGCCAGCGTGGCACCAATGAAAAGCGTCGTCCCCACCGGTGGTGTGTACAGGCCGATCGCCAGGTTGATCACCACAATGATCCCGAGCTGCACCAGGTCAATACCAAAGTTTTGTGCCAGAGGAATCAACAGGGGGCCGAGCAGCAGAATGGCCGCGGGTAAGTCCAGGAACATGCCGGCCAACAGGAGCACACCGTTGATGAGCATCAGCATGGCTGCCTGCGAATGGACGAACTGCTTGGCCCAGTTGACCAGGGCCTCTGGCACCTGATCCAGTGTCAGCATCCAGCCCACCACGGACGAGGCCATGATCAACATCATCACCACACCCGTGGCCACGCCAGCGGTGATCATTGCCTTGTAGACACGGCTCAGGCTCAGGTCCTTGTAGATGAAGGTGGCGGCCAGCAAGGCATACACCACCGCCAGCGTGCTGATCTCGGTGGGGGTGGCCACGCCAAAGCGCAGGCCCACCAAAATGAACACGGGCATCAACAAGGCAGGGGACGCATACAGACCCCGGCGGGCCATGATGCCCCACGCAATGGGCTTCTTCTCGTAAGGAAATCCGCGCAGGCGAGCGCTCACATTGCAAACCACCAGAAAGCCACCGGCCAGCACCAAGCCGGGCAACAATCCGGCCACGAACAACGCGCCAATCGACACGTTGGACACCAGGGCATACAAAATCAACGGGATCGACGGCGGTACCAGAATATCAATCGTGGAAGACGCGGCAATCGTTGCGCCGCAAAAGGCGGGGGGGTACCCCACCTTCTTTTGCCAGGGCACCAACACCGAGCCCAGCGCTGTGGCGTCCGCCACCGCCGACCCCGACACACCGCCAAACAAGGTGGAACCCAGCACGCTGACCTGGGCGTGACCGCCCCGAAAGCGCGCGACTAAATCAGTGGCAAATTCAATCAGCGCCTGGCCGAGCTTGCCAGCCATCATCACATCACCCGCCATCACAAAGAAGGGAATCGCAATCATGGGGAATGACTGCGTGGGGGCGTACATTTGCTGCACCACCGCCACCATCGGTATCTCACCGTTGACGAACAGCGCCACCGAGGCACCCAACGTCAGGGCGTAGCCCACCGGAAACGACAGCACCAGCAGCGCTGCAAACACGATCATCATCACGGCGCTCATACCACGGCTCCTTCGGCAGACGCCATGTCCACGTTCACCGGTTCAGCCAGCACGCCGAAGCGCACAAAAGCCGTGACAGCGCACACCGCCAGCAGCATGAAAGCCACAGTCAGCGCGGCGTAGCCGATGCTGCCGGGGACGTGAAGAATGGTGCTCAGCTCGTCATGCGCAATCAGCGTGTTCTCCACCGAGTGCCAGGCCAGGATGGCAAACACCACCGCCGACAAACCATGAATGAACAGCGACAACACCCGACGCCCTGGCGCCGGCAGCATGTGCATGGTGAGTTGCATGGCCACGTGGTTGCTGCGCACGGCCGCCAGCACCACGCCCCCCATGACAAACCAGGGAAACAGCAGCGCGGGCAACTCGGACGCCGCCTCAACGCTGCCCTCCATCACGTAGCGCACAAACACATTCACCACCAGCACGCCCAACAGGCCAAAGCCCGTGAGCGTCAAGACGGATTTACATAAGATTTCTATCGCCGCTTCCGTCTGACGGGTAGCGTGCAACAACGACATGGGGGTTTTCAAACGTGTCTCCTGATGCGCCGCACGACACGGCGGCTTGTCGGAAAAGATGGCCAAAGGGGCTGGCTTGTCAGCCAGCCACCGGCATCACAACTTGGCAGATTCGGCGCGCAGCTTCTTGACGAAGTCACCGAAAGGCAGGGCTTCCCACTTGTCCCACACCTTGGTGGTGGCAGCCTTGAACGGCGCCAGGTCGGGCTCGTTGATCGTCAGGTTCGGCATCTTGCGGAACTCACCAATCAACTTCTCGTCAGATTCCAGCATCAGCTTGCGCTCGTAAGTAGCGGCTTCGGCGGCCACTTCGCTCACCAGCTTGCGGTCGGCTTCAGACAGTTTTTTCCAGGTGATGCCGCTCATCAGGAAAGGCATGGACTCGTACTTGTGGCGCGTCAGCGAGAGGTACTTTTGCACTTCGTACAACTTGCTGGAGTGGATGTTGGCCAGGGGGTTCTCCTGCCCGTCCACCACGCCTTGCTGAATGGCCACATACAACTCGGAGAAGTTGATCTGCTGCGTGCTGCCGCCCATGGCCTGGAACAGGTCCACCGTGGCGGGGTCCGCGGGCGTGCGAATTTTCATGCCCTTCAGGTCGTCAGGCTTGGTGATGGGGCGCTTGTTGTTGGTGGTCTGGCGAATGCCGTTGTCCCACCAGGCCAGTACCACCAGGTTTTTGGCTTCAAATTTTTGCGCCAGTTCCTTGCCAATGGGGCCGTCCAGCAGCTTCCAGGCCTGGGGCAGCGAGGAGAACATGAAAGGCATGCCCAGCGCGGCGGTTTCAGGCACCACGGCAGACACCGGGCCTTGCGAGTTCACGCTCATGTCCAGCGTGCCCGTGCGCATGGCGGTCAGCATGGTCTGGTCGTCACCCAACTGCGCGCCACCGGCCACCTGCACGGTGATGCGGCCATTGCTGCGCTTGCTCATCTGCTCTGCGAAGAAGATCGAACCCAAAGCCTTGGGGTTGCCGGGCGCCGCGTTGTGCCCCAGAGTCAACTTCATGGGGGCCTGGGCAAAAGCCATGCTGCTGGCGCAGGCCAGGGCAGCCACCAAAGTGGCGCGGCGGAAAAGGTTGAATCGTGTCATGTTGTCTCCTACTTGTTTTAAAGGCAGCGATACCGCGCTGCTATCGGTTGCTTGACAGGAACGGAAGGCACCAAGTCCTAGTGAATCAGCATGCCGCCATTGACGTCCAGCGTGATGCCGGTGCAGTAGCCCGACAGGTCACTGGCCAAAAACACCACGCAGCCCGCCACGTCATCGGGCGCGCCGATGTAGCCCAAGGGGATGCCGTCAAGAATGGACTGGCGCTTGTCTTCGGGAATCAGGCCCTTATTGATGTCGGTGGCAATCAGGCCGGGGGTGACGCAATTCACCCGAATGCCAGCGCCGCCGTATTCGCGAGCCATGGCGCGGGCCAAGCCCAGCACGCCGGCTTTGGCCGCCGAGTAGTGCGGGCCGCCCAAAATGCCGCCGCCGCGCTGCGCCGACAC
>CAZLRQ010000214.1:0-4446 GCA_964562035.1 uncultured Rhodoferax sp.
GGCTAGATTCCTCGATAGCTCAGTTGGTAGAGCGCCGGACTGTTAATCCGTAGGTCCCTGGTTCGAGCCCAGGTCGAGGAGCCAAAAAATTCAAAAAAGCCCTTTCGATGTATCGATGGGGCTTTTTTTTGTCTTTCTGGCGGCATAAGGACTTTTATTTAGTACCTTGGCTAGACTTGATCGTTCATCAACACCCTCCTTAATGAGCCTGACTTTCAAAAACAAAAACGTATCTCGACTGCATTTCACTTTGAAGCAAATTTTGGGATGGGGCGTGAGACTCGGTGTTTTGATGACTTTGCAAGCGTGTGCTGTGGTGGCCGTCGCGGATGCCGCAGTCACTGTCGTTGCGACCGGCGTGAAAGTGACCGCCAAAGCGGTTGGTGCCGTGGCCGAAGCGGTTATTCCAGGGGACGATGATGAATAAGCGGTTCTGGATGTCCTGCTTTTGGCTGCTACTGTTGGCAACGCTTTGGCTCTCGCTCATTCCGGTCGATCAGGTTCCCTCTGCTTTTAATTTTTGGGACAAGGCGCAGCACGCATTCGGGTTCATGGCTCTGGCATTCACCGGGCTGCTGAGCTATCCAAGCCGGGTACGCCATGTGCTACTGGGTTTGGTGCTCCTTGGGGTAGGTATTGAATTCGCCCAACACCTGACCGGTTGGCGCCAAGGCGACTGGGCGGATTGGGTGGCTGACTGCGTGGGGCTGAGCATCGGCAACCTGATCTGGAATATCGCCAAATTGAAGAACAAAGCTGGCCACGAAGTCACCTGAGTCACACGCTTGTAACGCAGCCTTTGGCTTGCACTCATTCAGTTTTGGCGGATCGCCCCGCTAAACTGAAACCAATTTAATTACAGAAAGAAAAAATGTTTGATAAAAGCGGCCAGTGGATCCATCTCCAGACCTTTGACGAATTTGACAACGGGCTCTCCGAACTGATTGACCTTTGGTCAAGCACGGCAAAGACCGCCACCCCAGCCCTCAAAGCGTCGGCGCTCGCTCACTTTAAAGAAGACCTGGAAGCCGCTGCGCTCCAATGGACCGACAACAGGGCCAAGTCCAAGAAATACGCTGCCATTGGCAAGGAGTTGGCTGAGTTTGAAGAGGCACTGAAAGGTCACTGAAACCTGGCCCTTGCCACAAAGCACAATGCCGGGCGCTGCCCGGCATTGTGCTTTTTATTGACTGAAATTAACTTACTCAGCGAACGACAGCGCAGCTGGCATCGCCACCTTGTTGTCAACGCTGAACTGGTAGTCCTTGAAAATGTGCTCGGCACTGAGTGTCTGATAAGTGCCATCGGGCAAGCGATGCGTGGTGTCCTTCAAGCGGTAAGTGGTTGAGCCACACGTCCAGCAGTTGAAGTTGCGCATGTGGGTGCACAGGCAAGTTTTGTCCATGACCGAGATGGTTTTGGAATTCGGGTGCAGCGCCACTTCCCGGTTGTAGGCGGTGATGTAAGCGCAGCCACCGTTGCCGTCCAGCAGGTAACCATAGGCTTCGCAGTTGGGTCGAATGCCCGAACCGATCGCGGGCGTGCTCTTGAGCATGCGCATGGGGTAACCGGTTGGCGAAATGGTGTTGACCACAATGTCGTCTTCGCTGGCGCGGTAGTAGTCCTGCTTGACATCGGCAGGCAAGCCGCATTCGTTGGCCACGGTAAAACGGGTGGCCACTTGAACACCTGCGGCCCCCATTTCCAGAAACGATGTGGCGTCGCTGCCTGTGAAAATACCGCCAGCGGCAATCACGGGAATGTCCAACTCTTCAGTTTTCAGGAAGTGCACCACTTCGGCAATGATGGTCGCCAAGTCGTATTGGGCCCAGTCCATGCCGAAACCCAAGTGGCCGCCAGCCAAGGGGCCTTCAACAATGACGTAGTCGGGGCGCCGGTCCAGGCGCGCGTTCTTGCGTAAAAACAGCTGAAGCGCCCGAACTGAAGACACGATGATGCCCAGCTTGGCATCCCGAAACCGGGGATGGTCAGCAATCAGCCCGAACGAGCCCAAGTGCAAGCCGGCACTCAGGGTGATGCCGTCAATGCCGGCGTCCAGCGCCGACGCCATGCGCACTTGCAGGGTTTCGCGCGGGCCATTCATGGTCAGCTTTTCCATGCAGTTCACAAACACCAAGCCGTCGCCGCGTTTGGCGCTCATGGTGGCGTCCACATGGCGCCGGGTGGCGTCAGCTAACACACCCAAGTCAAACTTGATGATGGACTTGTCAGAGTTGTCGATGTTGTGTTTGTAAAAGCGCGTCTTGTCCTTGACAAAACTGGTGTCGAAACGACGGTCCGAGACATCCGGCACCATGGCATCGGAGATGTGGCCAATGCCGCCCAGGCGCACCGCCTCCAGCGCCAGTTCAGCGGTTGAAATGTCAACGCCCATACCGCCGATCATGATGGGAACAAACTCTTTTTTTCCGAACTTCAGGCGGAAATCATCGACACGTTTCATGGAAATCCTTGAGTGCTCCACCCCCGTGGCAGCAACTCGGGGAAATGCCCAAGCGCGTGGGGGAGGACTGGAAAATTGCAAGCCATAACTGACTCAACTTTGATCCAATTCTACCTGTGCCACCTCTCAAATCTGGCGATTCGACAATTCCCCTTGCCGGCTGGCGTACTTCACCAACGCATCCATTTTTTCGACCTGAACCCACGCTGGGCGTCCGCCATACACCGCAGCCTTGAGCCAGCCCAGTTCGGCTTGCAACTGGGCTTCATCAGAAAGTCGGGTGTACCAAACCTTTTGCTCGGCATTCCAGCGGTAGGCTCTGGCTTTGAGGAGGTCTTTGGCCTCAAACGGCGCCTGGTTGGCTTGAAGACGGTAAACACAAGATGCACTGGCGGCCAAAATTTTGCCCAGCCCGGTTCCCCCGGAGGTCGGTAACGGCGCGCCCAACACGGCCAAGAGCGCGTGGCAGTCAACCTCGGCGCGGTGGGCCTCATAAAACCAGCCGTTCTCCATAGCCAGGTATTCCAGCTTGGCGGAACCATGACCTTCCTTTTTCCAGTCAATTTCGGCGAATGAGCAGCCCCATGGAATCTGCGCAAATCCGGGCAGGCGCGCCTCGCAAAACGGACGATCAAAGCCGGCGTTGTGGGCAATCACCAAATCGGCATCCGCCAGCAGGGCGGCAATTCTGGCTTCGTCCAGGCGCTGGCCTTGCACCATGGCGCTGGAGATGCCGGTGATTTCTTCAATTTCAGCGGAAATCGGCATGCCCGGGTCTTCCAGGCCGTCGTACACCGTGACCGGCCCAACAGGCAGTCCGGTGGCAGTGTCAACATCAACCCGCAGCATCGCCAACTCAATGATTTTGTCGCGGGACTGGTCCAAGCCGGTGGTCTCGGTGTCCAGCACCAAAATCCGTTTAACAGGCCCTTGCGCCACACGGTCAAAGTGATGGATGGGTGCCAAGCGGCGCAACACCCGGTAGTCCGGGTGGGTCTGCAAAAGGGCCGCCATGTCTTCCGGGGTCGGCATCACGGCGGGCGCCACGGTCGTCACACGCCGGGGCTTGGGCGGCGCTTTGGGTTTGGCTTTGACGGCCTTGACCGGTATGGGGTGGTGAAGGATGTCGAAATCAAGCGGAAGCTGCGAGTCGGTCACGTCGTACTTTCAATTTTCAGGCTGCGGGAGAGCAACCCGGCATTACACCGCACTCTGCTTGGCCGCTTACAGCAGCGGGCGCAGTTCGCGTGCGGCCTCAAACAACAAAGGCAGCAAGTCACGTTGCATGGCCTGGATTGAGAGCCTGTTTTGCGCGGCCACCACATTAAGGGCGGCCACCGTCACGCCCTGGGGGTTGCGCAGCGGCACAGCCAGGGCATGCACACCAAGTTCATGCTCCTCGCTGGACAAGCAGAAGTCGGCTTTGCGAACCTGCTCAATCAGTGCGCGAAAAGCCTTGGGTTCGGTGGTGGTCAGGGGCGTCATGCGGGGCAGGTGTCGCCCTTTCATCCATTGGGTGAATTCAGGCTTGGTCTTGGCCGCCAGCAGCACCCGCCCGGTGGACGTGGCGTGGGCGGGCAAGCGGGCGCCCATGTGCAGCCCGTAGGCAATCACGCGGCCCGGGTCGGTGGCCGAGGCGTCGCGGTCATTGCCGCTGCGCGCCACGATCACCACTTCGTCAGCGTCCAGCACCACGGCAGAAAATGACGCCTGAGCCTGCACCGCCAAGCGGTTCAGGGTCGGTTGAATGGCGCGGGGCAAGCGTGCGGAAGCCAGATAACTGCCAGAGAAGCGCAGCACCTTGCTGGACAACCAAAAGTAACGGCCATCGGTTTCCAGGTAGCCCAAATGAGCCAGTGTGAGCAAATGGCGCCGTGCGGCGGCCCGGGTCATGCTGGCGCGCTCGGCCGCCAAGGTGGCATTGAGGCGCTGGCGCTCGGTGTCAAAACTCTCCAGCACCGCCATGCCCTTGGCCATGCCTT
>CAZLRQ010000215.1:0-4433 GCA_964562035.1 uncultured Rhodoferax sp.
CGGCCGTGAAAGCCCGGTCGGACTGGTTGGTCACGTCGAGCTGCGCGCTGGACATCGTGAAAGCCCTCAAAGACAAAGGCCACAAAATTTTGTGGGCCCCTGACAAGCACCTGGGTGGCTACATCCAGCGTGAAACCGGGGCCGACATGCTGATGTGGGGCGGGGCCTGCATCGTGCACGACGAGTTCAAGGCCTTTGAGCTGCAGGCGTTAATGAAGCAGCACCCTGGTGCCAAAGTGCTGGTGCACCCCGAGTCCCCGGCTGATGTGGTGGCACTGGCCGATGCGGTGGGGTCGACTTCAGCCATCCTCAAGGCGGCGCACGAGATGGACGCCAAGGAGTTCATCGTGGCTACCGACAACGGCATGATGCACAAGCTGCGCACCCTGAACCCCGGCAAGGTGTTCATTGAAGCCCCCACGGCGGGCAACAGCGCCACGTGCAAGAGCTGCGCGCACTGCCCCTGGATGGCCATGAACAGCCTGGCCGGCGTGGCCCAAGTGCTGGAGAGCGGTGGCAACGAGATTCATGTGGACCCCGCGCTGGGTCTGCGCGCCCGGCTGCCGATTGACCGCATGCTGGCGTTCACGGCAGCCCTCAAGGGCGGGCACGATGCCGGCAGCTTGGTGCCGTTGATTGGCGCGGCGTAGACTGTTTCACCCCACCCTGCCATCGCGCGCCGGTCGCCCGTCACCACCTGGCTGAATCTGGTCGCCTCTGGTCTTGGGGACTCGTCAGCGCCCCCATTGGCGGCGCTAGACTACGCCAGATGACGCCGGAGGAAAAATGATGCCGTTGATATTTCGCAAATTTGGCGTGTTCGCCACGGCTTGTATCCTGGCCACGACCACAGCGTGGGCCCAAAAGCCCGCAAAGGCGCCGGTTTTTGTGGAGAAGCTGGCAACGCCAAAGCTCCTCAACGAGTTGCGCCGCGGTGGTTTTGTGCTTTACATGCGCCACGGCAATACCGACAACAGCCGCGCGGATGCGGTGCCTAAAATTGATTTGAACGATTGCGCCACTCAGCGGGTCTTGAGCGACGAGGGCCGGCGGGTTGCGGCGCGAGTGGGTCAGTACCTGCGCGAAGCCCGGATTCCGGTCGGCGAGGTGATTCACAGTCCCATGTGCCGGGCCCGGGATTCTGCCCAGTTGGCGTTTCCTCAAGCAGGTGACAAGCTGCGGCCCGAGCCGGGCCTGACCTACAGCAGTAACCTGACCAGCGAAGAAAAACAACCCGTGCTGGCCATGACCCGTGAGTTGGTCTCAAGCCCTGTGGCGTTGGGCGCCAACCGGGTGTTGGTGGCCCATGCCCCCAACCTGGCCGACTTGATGGGTTATTTTGTCAAGCCCGAAGCGACCGTGGTGGTGTTACGGCCGTTGGGCGAAGGCCGGTTTGACTACCTGGCCAGCATTCACCCTGCCATGTGGCCCAAGTTGCTCAAGTGAAGGGTCTCCCGCTAAAAACCTGGTCGCAATGGGCTGATTACAGTAGATTTTGATGTCCATCATCCCCCACAGTCCTCACCGCCGGTCGCGCTTTTTGCTGTACTTTTTCCTGCCCGTGGCCTTCGCCATGGCAGTGGGTGCCGCGTATAGTTTTTATGTCACGTCTCAGTCGCGCAGTATTCAGAGTGCCGCCAACGCCGAGCAGGCGAGCCAGATGCAGGCCTTGGTGGAAACCACCAAAACCAGTTTTGAGATGCTGGAGATGCAGCGCGATCTCGCAGAGATCTTGCAATCGGCGCGCAATGGGCGGCTGAACGAGGCTACGGCGTACCAGTTCCACAGCGATGCGGTAAACCGGCTGGCACGCTTGGGTACGGCGTTGGACCAATCGTTTGCAAAGCTGAACACGCTGGTGCCGATGGAGAACGCGGTATTTTCAAAAGCGCGTGAGCAATTCTCAGCCTACCGCAACTACGTGGTCATGGCCACCGATATTGTGGCGATTGATCCCACGCAGGCCGCAACGTATGTCACCCAGGCCAATGCGCAGTACTACGCCTTTGCCGAGCTAGCGCAAAAAATTGATGTTGATCTAGCCGTGGATTCGCTGGCCCATCTGACAGCCACAGAAGAAGCACTGGCCAAGAGCACCCGGCATACCCAGTGGGTTGGCTTTGTCGCCACGCTGCTCGGTATTTCGGCCTGGTGGGTGGTCGCCATGTTGCTCTCAAACCGTTTGTCGCTGCTGGCCCGCGCGCTGCAGCAACTGGCTGATGGAGACGAGTTCGCCGTGAATGAGCGCGATTTTGCCGCCATTGCCAAGCTGGGCGCGCAGCCGCAGGGCTTGGTGGGCGGCATGGCGATGGCAGTGCTGGCTTTTCGTTTGGCCCATTCAGAGCGCAACGCGGCCCAGGTGGCGCTGGAGGCCGAGCGTGAAAACCTGGAAACCCAGGTCGAGCAACGCACCGCTCGCTTGCAGGAAACCAGTCAGGCGCTGGTCCAGCAGCAAATCAGCTTGAAAGAGGCCCATGACGAACAGCGCGCCATTTTCGATGCAGTGAGCGTGGGGATCGTGCTGGTGCGGGACCGCATCGTTGTGCGCTGTAACCGAAAACTCGAACAGATGCTGGGCTACGGCCCGGGTGAGCTCGATGGCAAGCCCACGCGCATTTGGTACGGCGATGACGACACGCATGAGTGGGTCGGGCGAACCGTGGTTGAACCTGCACTGCGGGGTGAAAACAAGCAGCGTGAGCATGAGTTGGTGCGCAAGGATGGCAGCCGTTTTTGGGTACGCCAGGGCATTCGCAAGTTTGAACAGGCCAGCGTCCGCCAAGAGCTGTTGGGCGTGATCGAGGACATCACCGCCGAGCGCGAGGCCTCGGCGTTGTTGCGCCAGGCCAAGGACATTGCCGAGGGTGCCAACCGCGCCAAAAGCACCTTTTTGGCCAATATGAGCCACGAAATTCGCACCCCGATGAACGCCATCATTGGCATGTCCTACCTGGTGCTCAAGACCGACATGACGCAGCGCCAGCGCGAGTACATCAAGAAAATCCAGGGCTCCAGCCAGCACCTGCTGGGCATCATCAACGACATCCTGGATTACTCAAAAATTGAAGCGGGCAAGCTCAATATTGAAAAAATCGAGTTTGAGCTGGAGACGGTGCTCGACAACGTGTCCAGCCTGATCTCCGAAAAAGCCTTTACCAAAGGGCTGGAGTTGGTGTTTGACATCGACAAGTCAGTGCCCAAGCAGCTCATTGGCGACCCCCTGCGCCTGGGCCAGATTTTGGTCAACTACGCCAACAACGCCGTCAAGTTCACCACCGAAGGCGAGATTCACATTCAGATCACGGTCCGGGAAGAGTCGGCCGACGAGGTGCTGTTGTTTGGTGCGGTGCGCGACACCGGCATTGGTCTGACCGAGGCGCAGTCTGCGCAGTTGTTTCAGAGTTTCCAGCAGGCTGACGACTCCACCACGCGCCGCTTTGGTGGCACCGGCTTGGGCCTGGCTATTTCCAAACAACTGGCCACGCTGATGCGCGGCGAGGTGGGTGTGCAGAGCACGCTGGGGCAGGGCAGCACCTTTTGGTTCACAGCCCGGCTCGGCAAAGGCAAGGCCCAGCCGCGCACCCTGGCCTTGAGCCGTGACCTGCTGGGCAAGCGCGTGCTGGTGGTGGATGACAACGAAAGTGCCCGCCTTTTGCTGGCTGACATGCTGGGCACCCTGAACCTGCAGGTGGACCAGGTGGACTCAGGCCGTGCGGCCATAGACTTGATTGACCGCGCCGAGACCCTGCGCCAACCCTACGAGATGCTATTTTTGGATTGGCAAATGCCCGTGATGAACGGCACCGAGCTGGCCAAAAAAATCCGCGAACGGCCGCTCACCACCCTGCCGCGCATGGTGCTGGTCACGGGCTACGGCCGCGAGGAGGTGCTCAAGGGCGCTGAAGATGCGGGCATTGAAGATGTGCTGATCAAGCCTGTGAATGCGTCGTTGTTGTTTGACTGTGTGGTGCGCATGCTGGGCGACACCTCGGCCCGGGTGCGCCAGTCGGTGGACGCCCCCAGCGCCACCCAGGAGTCGCTGGCCGCCATCAAGGGCGCGCGGATTTTGCTGGTGGAAGACAACGAGCTCAACCAGGAAGTGGCCGTTGAGCTGCTGCGCGAGGCCGGATTTTTGGTGGACTTGGCCGAAAACGGCCAGGTGGCGCTGGACAAGGTGCAGGCGGCCGATTACGACGTGGTGCTGATGGACATGCAAATGCCGGTCATGGACGGCATGACCGCCACCCGCAAGATACGCGAGCTGCCGCAGCACCAGGATTTGCCGATTGTGGCCATGACCGCCAACGCCATGGCGGCAGACCGCGAGGCTTGCCTGGCGGCCGGCATGAACGACCACGTGGCCAAGCCCATCGAACCGCAAGACCTGTTCACCAGTCTGCTGAAGTGGATCCGGCCCCGTGCGGCCATGGGGC
>CAZLRQ010000216.1:0-4425 GCA_964562035.1 uncultured Rhodoferax sp.
AGGGCTCAAGATGGAAGTTTTCAAGGTGGTGAAACCCGGGCGGTTTGTCTTTCCGCTGGCCTGTCTGGCCGCGCTGGCCATGCTGTTTGTGAGCGAGGGCTCTTACTGGCAAGCCGTGGGCACGCTGGACAAACTGGGTGTCATGGGTGGCACCAGCACGGCCATCAACAATTTGCAAAGCAGCATTCTGGATGCCGAAGCCGGACAGCGGGGCTACTTGCTCACGGGCCGCTCGGAATACCTGCAGCCTTACGCCCAGGCTGTGGTGGAGATCGACCACTCCCTGAATGCGCTGGATGCCTTTTACAAAGACAGCGCCGAGTCGGGGGCGTCGCTGCAGCAACTGCGCGACATCAGCGCCACCAAGTTGTCCGAGTTGGCGCTGACCATTCAGTTGCAGCAAGAGGGCCGGGTCGAGGCCAGCCGCGAGATTGTGTTGTCCAACATTGGGCGGGAAAAAATGCAGGCCATTCGGGCGCTGGGTGACAAGCTGTTGGCCGTGGAGGCCGCGCAAGTCGAGGTCAGCCGCACTGATATCTACCGCACCTTGTTGATGAGCCGCGTTGGTATGACCACCCTGTGTGCGGTAGGGTTGCTGGGGATTTTTCTGTACCTCCGGCAAAACGCCGCGCTCAAAAAGCGCGAGCATGATTTGCAGGACATCGTGCAAGCCCGGAACGACCGGCTGGAGGTGGAGGTGGCCCAGCGGACCGCGCAACTGACCGAGCTGACGCACCATTTGCTCACCGCCCGCGAGGACGAGCGCAACCGCCTGGCCCGCAACCTGCACGACGACCTGGGCGCCTTGCTGACCTCGGCCAAACTGGATGCCGCGCGCATCAAGTCACGCCTGGTGGCCAAGGTGCCCGAAGCGCTGGCGCTGCTGGCCCACCTGGTTGAAACGCTCAACAGCAGCATTGCCCTGGGGCGCCGCATCATTGAAGACCTGCGCCCCTCGGCGCTCAGTAACTTGGGCCTGGTGGCCACGCTGGAGATTTTGGCGCGTGAGTTTGAAGAGCAGTCCTGCGTTCAGGTCCACTGCGCGTTGACACCCGTCAATTTGCAGCCGTCGGCTGAGTTGATGGTTTATCGCCTGGTGCAAGAGGCGATCACCAACATTGCCAAGTACGCCAATGCCAAAAACGTCTGGGTGACGCTGGGCGCGCAGCAGGGGCAGGTGGAGGTGTCGGTGCGGGATGACGGTGTGGGGTTCGACCCCAGCGTGGCATCGCGCTCGGTGTATGGGCTGGTCGGCATGCGATTTAGGGTGGAGGCCGAAGGCGGGCACCTGACCGTGGTGTCGGCCAAAGGGCAGGGCGTGCATCTGCAGGCCCGTTTGCCAGAGACGCAAATCCCCGTGGTGGACCTGGCGGCTGAACTGCAGTCGCTTTGAGTTGGCGCGCGGCGTGTCAGTCTGGTCCTACTTGCCAAGGTTGGGCTGTCCTGCAACACGTCGGCGGATTGGCTGGGCTCTTTTTGTTTGCTAATCGTCAACACTCAGGGTGAGGGCCGCGATACCGTTCGCGATGCTATTCATCCCGCGCAGCTTGCTGCGCTCTATTCACCAGGAGTCAAGACATGCTGCACTACGCTGTTGTATTTTTTATCATCGCGCTGATTGCCGCGGTATTCGGTTTTGGGGGCATTGCCGCCAGTGCCGTGAGCATCGGCAAAATCTTGTTCATCGTCTTCGCAGTGCTGGCAATTGCCAGTTTCCTGTTCGGACTCATCAAAAAAGGCTGACAGCCGCGCGCTGTTGGCCAACCACTGTCACCGCCATCCACCCCACTGAAGGAATCACCATGTTCAATACCAAAACCACCGACGCCACCCACCACCTGCTCGAGCAGGCCGCCCCCATGTTTGACCGTGCGGTTGACCAGGTCAGCACTTTGGCCCACCAGGGTGTGAACAGCGTTCGCGAGGGCTCGCAAGTGCTGCGCAACAAGGCAGTGCATGCGTCTGACAGCACCGTGAGCTACATCCGTCAAGAGCCCGTCAAATCCATGTTGATTGCCGCTGGCACGGGCGCCGCCCTGATGGCGGTGCTGGCCTTGTTGGGTCGCTCACGCCGCTGATGCTGCTTTTCCGTTGGGGCTCATCCAGAGCCCCAAAAAAAGGGCCCTTCAAATTTGAAGGGCCCTTTTTATTTCCAGCGGGTCAATTCACCCGCGCATCTGTGGTGCCTACAAGCGACCGGTGAGCAGCAAGATCACCACGATCAGCAGGACCAGCCCCAGTCCCCCGCTGGGGCCGTAGCCCCAGTTTTTACTGTGTGACCAGCCGGGCACGGCGCCAACCAGCATCAGGACCAAAACGATCAGCACGATAGTTCCTAGACTCATGGTGTGTGCTCCTTAAATGATGGGGTATGGGCTTAGTTTGCAGGGGCCGAGGCGGGTGGCATCACGATCACGGTGGTGCCTTCGCCAGACTTGCCGGTGGCGCCCGTTGCACCGGTGTTGCCGTCGTAGCCTGGCGTACCTGTGGCACCCGTGCTGCCGGTGGCGCCTGTGTTGCCGTCATAGCCTTGGGTACCCGTCGCGCCGGTGTTACCCGTGGCGCCTGTGGCACCGGTCGCGCCCGAGGGGCCCGCAGGGCCGGGCACTGCGACCGGCGTGGCCGGCACGGTGACGACGGTGGGGCGGTCGCAAGCGGCTAAACCCAGGGTGGCCAACAAAGCCAGGAGAAGAATGGAACGATTCATGTGAATACCTCTGATAAAAAAGCGGGAAAACGGCTGCCCGGGGGAGCCATCAGTGCGCCGGAATGACCTGAGCAGTCAAGGCCGGTGCGTTTCAGGTTAGCGTTCAGGAACGCCAAACACTGTGGGGTAGCGAACACAAGCCGGTGTTGCGTTCGCTCAAATAGAGGACGGTGGGTGCCGTGCGCCGATCAAGTCTCATGCGGCAAGCTTCAGGAAGTGCTCATGCCGCAGCGCTTGGTGGCCGGGGGTCATGGACTCGCTGGTGCGTTGCTCCAGTTGTTCACGGTCCAGGACCACGATTTTTCCGCGGCTGTAGCGAATGACGCCGGCCTGCTGCAGCCGCAGTGCCGCGGCCGTGACGCCCTCGCGCCGAACGCCCAGCAGGTTGGCCAGCAGCTCTTGCGTCATGACCAGCGCATGGGACTGCAGCCGGTCCAGGCTGAGCAGCAGGCGGCGGCAGAGCAATTGGTCAATCGATTGGTAGCGGTTACACGCCGCCGTTTGGGCCACCTGGCCCATCATGGCCTGGGTGTAGCGCAGCAGCATCATGAGCACCACGCCGGCGCGCTCAACTTCATTTTTAATCGTTTGGCCGCGCAGGCGGTAGCACTGCCCGGCGCTTTGCACCACCGACCAGTTGGGGCTGCTTTCGCCCCCCATGAACAGCGAGATGCCGACCACGCCGTCGTTGCCCACCACGGCAATTTCCGAGGACTCACCCTCTTGGGTCATGTACAGCAGCGACACAATCGCAGTGGTCGGAAAGTACACATACTCGGCAGTTCTGCCGGGCTCGACCAGCACCTGGCCCCGTGTCAAATCGACCAGTTCAAGCTGCCCGGCCCAGCGCAGCCAGGCTTCAGCCGGCAGGGCTGCAATGAGTTTGTTTTGGCGCGGATCTGAGGTGGGGCAAAGGGGCATGTCCATGAGACTCTCGATTCATTTGTAGAGCCTTCATCATGCAAATTTGCTGTCCTTAAAAGTATCGGCGGCGGCCGTTTTCGGGTGTCAGCGGGTTCCTACAATTTTCTAATGCTGGCTGCGCAGGCGTCAGGTGGCCAGGGTGTCGGGCAGCAATCGGTCGTATTCCTTGCGCACCACCCCGTAGCATTCGCACGCGCGTTTTTCCAGCCCTGGCCGGTCCAGCACGGTGATGCGACCGCGCACGTAGCGGATCAGGTTGGCCTGCTGGAGTTTGAGCGCGGTTTCCGTCACGCCCTCGCGGCGCACGCCCAGCATGTTGGCAATCAGCTCCTGGGTCATGACCAGCTCGTTGGTTTGCAGCCGGTCCAGGTTCAACAAGAGCCAGCGGCACAGTTGCTGGTCTACCGTGTGGTGCCGGTTGCACACCGCCGTTTGGGCCATTTGGGTGATGAGCGCCTGCGTGTAGCGCAGCAGCAGGTGCATCACGGGGCCGCCCAGGTCAAACTCTGCTTTCATGGCCTCGGCCTTGAGCCGGTAGCCTTCGCCAGCGCTTTGCACTACGGCCCGGCTGGGGGTGGACTCGCCGCCCATGAACAGCGAGATGCCCACAATGCCCTCGCGCCCTACCACCGAAATTTCGGCCGAGGCGCCGTTTTGCATCACATACAGTAGCGACACGATGGCCGTGGTGGGGAAGTACACATGCGACAGCGTGTTGCCCGCTTCATACAGCACCTGCCCCAGCGGCATGTCGACCCGCTCCAACTGCGGGCGCCAGCGCTCCAGCGCCGCCG
>CAZLRQ010000217.1:0-4391 GCA_964562035.1 uncultured Rhodoferax sp.
TGACCGGCTGGAAACCGGCATGAACAGGGGCTCTGCGCACCGGCCGGCCAAGAAGTCCACAAACTTATCCACAGAAATTGGGTGCCCTATTTTTCATAGCACACAGTCAACAAGGCAAAAAGTACCCTCTTGGTCGCCCTTCAGGGTGCTAGCACAAAGTCATGCACGGCGTGGCTTGCGCATCTAAATTTATACAAAAAATTGCTGTAGCCCTTATCAGTATTACGCCAATAGCTACAAAATAAATAGCAAATGAACTTTACTCATGGCGGGCGGCTCCAATTTGCCTGTTCAACAGGCACCGCGTGGAAACCCGCATGGCGCTTGGGTTGGCAGGCTTGTACCCCGCGCAGCACCCAGACTTATCCACAAAATTTGTGGAGCGATGCCGAGCAGCCACACCTTGCTTAAAAAACCTCAACACTTCGACTTAACCGCATTAAAAATGCCAAAAATTCGACTTGTACGATGTGTTGCACGCCCTTACCTTCATAGGCCATCGCCTGATGGCCGCCCTTTCAACCCGAACCACCCCCACCATGACCACTGACGACCAAAAATCCATTTTGACCATTGCCCTGTATGCCGCCTTTGCCGATGGCGACAAACACGACCGGGAGCGCGAAGAAATCAGGCGCATTGCCGACTCACTGGCCACCCAGGCCCACGCACCTGAGTTGGGTGGTGTCTACCAGGACGTGCTGCTGCAGCGCGTGAAACTGGAAACGGCTGCCACGGCACTCACCGAAACGGGCTTGCGTCAACTGGCGTATGAAATGGCGGTGTGCGTGTGCGACGCTGACGGACGCCAGAGCGAGCCCGAGCGCCGGTTTCTGCAAGACCTCAAGGGACTGTTGAAACTCACCCCCGCCAGCACCGAGGCCTTTGAGCATGAGGCTGACGCCGTGCTGGCCTTGAACGACAGCCCGCTCAGCCCAGTGACGGCCACCTTGCCCACCAACCCAGCACCAGCGGCCGCACCACCCAGCGCACCCACTGGCGCGCCGTTGCAAGCCACCGTGTCGGACGCAGAACTGGACAAAACCATCCTCAACCACGCCCTGCTCAATGGCGCGCTGGAGCTGTTGCCCCAGTCCTGGGCGTCCATGGCCATCATTCCGATGCAAATCAAAATGGTCTATGGCATAGGCAAAGCCCATGGCGTGGCACTCGACCAGGGCCACATCAAGGAATTCATCGCCGCCGCGGGCGTGGGGCTGACCTCGCAGTACCTGGAGCAGTTTGGCCGCAAGCTGCTGGGTGGCCTGCTGGGCAAGCTGGCCGGGCGCACCGTGGGCAAAGTAGGCGGGGCCGCCACCGGCATGGCCATGTCGTTTGCCACTACCTACGCACTGGGGCAACTGGCCAAAGGCTACTACCGGGGCGGCCGGGTCATGAACACCGCCCTGCTGCGCCAGACTTACCAGGACTTGCTGGGCCCCGCGCAGCAAATGCAAACCCGCTACCTGCCGCAAATCCAGCAAAAAGCCGCCACGCTGGACATGGGCCAAGTCATGGCCATGGCGCGGGGCGGTTGATCAACCGGCGGGCGCCGGGCTGAGAAAATATATGCCAAATATGGCTCTAGCCCTCGTGAAATAAGCACGTACAGCTATTAATTTTGAAGTAGTAAAGCCCCTGCTTGGGGATAATTCCGCGCGCTCTGCTGGATGTGCATGTCAGGAATCGCAGGCCTGGTGTTGGGAGCCTCGTCACAAGAGCAGGCGCGCTGGTTTATCGCTGACGGGCAAGGTGAACACAGCCATCGCCTGCACCTGCTCGTTCGCCAAGTCCCGCAGGCTGGACGCGGACGCTGCCATTTGCTCCACCAGTGCGGCGTTTTGCTGCGTGGTCTGGTCCATTTGCGTCACCGCCTCACCCACTTGCGACACGCCCAGTGCCTGCTCGCTGCTGGCAGCATTGATTTCAGCCATGATGTTGGCCACACGCCCAATGGCGCCGACCACCTCCAACATGGTGGCGCCCGCCGTATCCACCAGAGCCGTACCGTGCTCCACGCGAGACACACTGGCGCCAATGAGGCTCTTGATTTCTTTGGCCGCATCGGCCGAACGACCCGCCAGGCTGCGCACCTCGCTGGCCACCACCGCAAAACCCCGGCCCTGCTCGCCAGCGCGGGCGGCCTCGACCGCGGCATTGAGCGCCAATATATTGGTCTGAAAGGCAATGCCGTCAATGACTTGAATAATGTCTGAAATTTTCTTCGACGAGTCGTTGATCCCCTTCATGGTCTGCACCACCTGATCGACCACATCACCCCCCTTGATTGCGACTGCGCTGGCGTCCATGGCCAGTTGATTGGCCTGGCGGGCGCTGTCGGCATTTTGTTTCACGGTCGCGCTGAGTTCCTCCATCGAAGCGGCGGTCTGTTCCAGGGCACTGGCCTGTTGCTCGGTGCGCATGCTCAGGTCCATGCTGCCGTTGGCGATTTCGGCAGTGCCCTCCAAAATGCCGCCCGCCGCCTGCTTGACCGACTGGATGAGCGCGGCCAATTGCAGCTGCATGGCCGCCATGGAGCCCATCACACTGCGGTCAGTATCACCCCCGATGCGAATAGGGGTGGTCAGGTCGCCATCTGCAATGTTTTGAGCAATTATTGCCACCGCCGCAGGTTCGCCACCGAGCTGCTTCATCAGCCGCCTTGGAATGAAAACCGCCAACAAAATAGACAGCAGCACCGCCGCCACCGAGGCAAGCGCCAGCAGTTGCCTGGACTTGAGCAGCGCCTCGCGCCCCGCCACTTTGGCCTGCTCGGCCTGATTCAGGTGGTGTTGCCACAGCTTCTGCACGGCAGCATAGGCGCCTTGGTAAACCTGTTGACCGGGCCCATTGAAAAAGTCACCCGCCTCCAGCGCGCGTTCAGTTTCCGCGCCTGCTGCCGAGTTGGACATTTGCATGAAGGTGGTCCGTGCCGCGTGGAACTGGGTCACGGCTGTGGCCAGTGCGGTTTGCAACGCGGGGGCTGTGAGCAGCACGCTGGTCGCGGTGTAGTGCGCCAGCGCCGTGTCGAAGTCTTTGACCGCGCTGATCACCAATTGTTCTTCGCGGTCCTTGGCGGGCATGGTTAGCGCGGCCAGGTGCTTGAGTTCGGCGGTGCGGATAAGCAGCAGCCTGTCGTTCAGCTCACTCAGCGCTGTCAAAGTGGGCAGGGTCTGGTCGACCAGGGACTCGTAGTCGTGCTGCATGGACGAGATACGGCTCCAGGCCGTGCCGGACAAGATCAAGATAAGAAAAACAATGGTGGCAAAAGCCAAACCCAACTGCTGGCTGATGCGCATCGTCAATAAGAATCGCATGGTCTACCTCTATTTTTTATGAGGACCCCGAGCGCGCAACACAATGCGCTGGATACTGTGAAGGGTCGTCATGGAGGTTACTTCGGGCCAGGTCCTGCGGCCGATACCCGGTTACGACATCTTGATACTGCGTCCTCGGCACGACCCCGGGTATTCCCTAGGCGCGACACAGGACCGCAGAGGGGCAACGCTGCGTTGGGACCCATTAAACAAGCGCTAGCAGCCCGGATGGGCCTTTCAGCGCATGGCGACAAAAGCCAGACTACAGGATGCCAAGTCCCGGCTGCACCCCGTCTGTGCGCAGACCCGGCAGACGAAGAGCCAGGCCGTCAGCCAAAACCTGTGGCGGCTGCGGCAATTCCGAGGATGTTTTTTGACATTAAATGGCACTAACCCTTGTGAAATAAGCGCGAGTTGCTATTATTTTTGGAGTAAGCCGGCAATCGCCCGGGGGTAAAGCAGGTGCTCCTGCGTGAGCACGCGGGCCGCCAAGGACCCGGCCGTGTCGCCGGGCAGCACTGGCACCACGGCTTGCGCCAGGATGGGGCCATGGTCCAGTTCGGCCGTGACATGGTGTACGGTGGCGCCCACAAACTGGCAACCGGCATCCAGCGCGCGCTGCTGGGTGTGCAAGCCGGGAAAAGCGGGCAACAACGAGGGGTGTATGTTGAGCAAGCGGCCGGCATAGCGGCTGACAAACCCGGGCGTCAAAATCCGCATGAAGCCGGCCAACACCACCAAAGCGGGTTCGCCCGGCGCGTCAAAGCGGTCAATCTCGGCGGCCAGTGCCTCATCAAACGCCTCGCGCGACGCAAAGGCTTTGTGGTCCAGCATGGCGGTGGCCAAGCCCTGCGACTGGGCAAAGTCCAGCCCCGCCGCGCCAGCCTTGTTGCTGATGACAGCGGCCACGCGGGCCTCATATTTGTGACTCCAGCCTTCGTGCTGGGCGGTTTTAACGATGGCGGCCATGTTGGAGCCGCCGCCTGAGATCAAAATGACGATGTTTTTCATACCTGACCGAATTTTATGACGCTGACCCCTGCCCCCCTGACGCCCCCCACCCCTGTGCTGAGC
>CAZLRQ010000218.1:0-4335 GCA_964562035.1 uncultured Rhodoferax sp.
TCATGGCCGCAGCCAGGTCGCCCAGCATGGTGGGGCGCACCTCGACCGGGTAAAAGCTCAAAATGCGGTTGAGTGCCTGGTAGCTGTTGTTGGCGTGCATGGTGGCCAGGCACAGGTGGCCGGTTTGCGCGTAGGCAATGGCCGCTGACATGGTTTCGCGGTCCCGGATTTCGCCAATCAGAATGACATCGGGTGCTTGGCGCAGGGCATTTTTCAGCGCGATTTGCGTTGATTCGGTGTCGCTGCCGACTTCGCGCTGGTTCACCACCGAGCGCTTGTTCTTGAACAAAAACTCCACCGGGTCCTCGATGGTGAGGATGTGGCCGGTGGCGTTGGCGTTGCGGTGGTCGATCATCGAGGCCAGCGTGGTGCTTTTGCCCGCGCCAGTGGCGCCGACCATCAGCACCAGACCGCGTTTTTCCATGATCAGGTCGCCCAAAATGGGCGGCACGGCCAACGAGGCCAGCGGCGGGATGTCAATCGAAATAAACCGAATCACCGCCGCGACCGTGCCACGCTGGCGCATGGCGCTGATCCGAAAGCGCCCGACGCCTTCGAGTGGCCAGCCCATGTTCAGCTCGTTGGTGTCCTCCAGCTCTTGAAGGCGCTCGGGCGGCAAGATCTCAGCCAGCAAGTTGCGCGGCGCATCCGGTGGCAGCACCTGGCTGTTGATGGGCACACATTGCCCGTTGATCCGAATCAGGGCGGGCGAGTGGGCCGACAGGTAAACGTCAGAGGCTTTTTTCTCGCTCATCAAGCGAAGAATCCGCTCCATCGTGCCGGTCGTGCCATTGGTTGCCATGGTGGTGCCCTGATGTCAGTTACTAAAGGTCAAGTGTGCTGATAACGATCGATCAGTCGCGCAGCAGGTCGTTCAGGCTGGTCTTGGCGCGGGTTTGCGCGTCGACTCGCTTGACGATGATCGCAGCGTACAGGCTGTACTTGCCATCATTCTTGGGCAGGCTGCCGCTGATGACGACTGAGCCGCTGGGAATGCGGCCGTAGGTCACGGTGTCGGTGGCGCGGTCATAAATGGGGGTGCTCTGGCCCAGGTAGACGCCCATGGAGATGACCGAGTTTTCTTCGACGATGACGCCTTCGACCACTTCGGAGCGGGCACCGACGAAGCAGTTGTCTTCAATGATCGTGGGGCCAGCCTGCATGGGTTCCAACACACCACCAATGCCAACGCCACCGCTCAGGTGCACGTTTTTGCCGATCTGGGCGCAAGAGCCCACCGTGGCCCAGGTGTCAACCATGGTGCCTTCGTCCACATAGGCACCAATGTTCACGTAAGACGGCATCAAAATCACGCCTTTGCCCACAAAACTACCGCGACGCGCCACAGCAGGGGGCACCACGCGCACGCCGGTGGCTTTCATGGCTTCTTCGTCAAGGTGGGCAAACTTGGTGGGCACTTTGTCATAAAAGCCCAGATCGCCGGCCTTCATGATGGCGTTGTCTTTCAGGCGAAAGCTCAGCAACACGGCCTTCTTGATCCACTGGTGGGTGGTCCACTGGCCTACGGCCTCGCGGGTGGCCACGCGCAGGGCGCCCGAATCGAGCTGGGAAATGACGTGTTCCACCGCGTCGCGCACCTCTTGGGGAGCGGATTTGACGGACAGGTTGGCACGGTCTTCCCACGCGGCGTCAAGGATGGTTTGGAGTTGTTGGGTCATGGAGCAAGCTTCTTTCAGGATAAAAATGGTTCAGGGCGGAGCGGGTCAGGCCCCGTGCGACAAGCCACTGGTCAGGGGGGGTGACCGTTGACGCTTAAGACCGGGTTTTCACGAATTGCACGATGCGCTGGGCGGCTTCCACGCACTCGGCGGTTTCGGCCACCAGCGCCATGCGGATTCGACCGGCGCCGGGGTTGCCGCCCTGCGCGTCGCGCGCCAGGTACGAGCCAGGCAAAACCGTGACATTGTAAAGAGTGAACAAATCGCGGGCGAATTCGGCATCGTCGCCCTTGACTTTGGCCCACAAATAAAAGCCCGCGTCCGGCAAGGCCACGTCCAGCACCTCGGCCAGCAGCGGCGTGACCTGGGCGAACTTGGCCCGGTACTGGGCGCGGTTGTCAATGACATGCTGCTCGTCGTTCCAGGCGGCGATGCTGGCCGTCTGGATGACTGGGCTCATGGCGCTGCCGTGGTAAGTGCGGTAGAGCAAAAAGGGTTTGATCAAGGCCGCGTCACCGGCCACAAAGCCGCTGCGCATGCCGGGCACGTTGCTGCGCTTGGACAAGCTGGTGAAGGCAATGAGGTTTTTAAAGCCGGGGCGGCCGAGCTTGTGTGAGGCTTCCAGGCCGCCCAGTGGCGGTTCGTCACGGAAGTAAATCTCGCTGTAGCACTCGTCGGAGGCAATGACAAAACCGTAGCGGTCGCTCAAGGCGAACAGCTTTTCCCACTCGCTCAGCGGCATCACGGCGCCGGTGGGGTTGCCCGGGGAGCAGACGATCAGCAGTTGCGTGCGGGCCCAGATGGCTTCGGGCACGCTGTCCCAATCCTGGGCGAAGTTGCGCGCAGGGTCGCTGTTCACAAAGTACGGCTGAGCGCCGGCCAGCAGGGCTGCGCCTTCGTAGATTTGGTAGAACGGGTTGGGGCACACCACGATGGGGGGCAGCGATGTGCCGTCATCCGCGGCCGTGGTGATTTGGGGGTTGACGATGGTTTGCGTCAGGGCGAACAGCGCTTCGCGCGAGCCAATCACGGGCAGCACTTGGGTGGCGGGGTTGACGTCCAGCGCATAACGGCTTTTCAGCCAGCGGGTCATGGATTCGCGCAAGCCCAGTTCGCCTGCCGTGGCCGGGTAGGCCGCCAGCCCACTGGGCGTGGCCATGATGGCGCTGACCAGGGCGTCCTTGATGAGCGCGGGGGTGGCATGCCGGGGCTCACCAATGCCCAGGCTGATGGGCTTGAGCGCGGGGTTGGGCGTGATGCCATTGAAGAGTTGCCGCAACCGCTCAAAGGGGTAGGGCTGCAGGTGGGAAAGCAGTGGGTTCATGGGCGGTGATTATCCCGCAGCGTCCCGCAGTGGCTGGACCGGGCAGTCCAGCCCCAACCAGTGGTGCGCGGCGCGCTGCACAGCGGCGGGGTCGCCCGTGGTGATCAGCAGGCACTGACCCGGGCTGCTGCCCTTTGTCAGATGCGGCAACAAGCGGCGGGTCTGGCGGGCCACGGGCGCACCGTTGTCCATCAAATGCACCGCGGGGCCAAGCTGCTGGGCGAGCACCTCAGACACCAGCGGGTAGTGGGTGCAGCCCAGTACCAGGGTGTCGATTTGCCCCTCTTTTAAGCCAAATTGGCCTATAGCCCCCGTGTAGTCTGCACAGAGTGCTCTTATTTTTGATGCATCCTGGCGCTCGATGGCATCCGCCAAGCCGTCGCAAGGTTGGCAGACAAAGTCCGCTTGCGGCGCCAATGAAGCCAGCAGGGCTGCAAATTTGACGCTGCCTAGCGTGCCGCGCGTGGCCATGACGCCAATGCGCCGGGTCCGGCTTTGGGCCAGCGCCGGCTTGAGGGCGGGTTCCACACCAATGATGGGCAAGTCCGGATGGTCCTGGCGCAGCACGGCAATGGCCGCCGCCGTGGCGGTGTTGCAGGCCACCACCAGCGCCTTGATGTGGTGGTGCGTGCGCAGGTACTGGGTGATGTGCCGGGAGCGCGCAATGACAAACGCATCGTCGCGCTCCCCGTAAGGCGCGTACCCGCTGTCGGCCAGGTACACAAAGTCTTCCTGCGGCAGCTCTTGGCGCAGCGCCTTGAGAACGCTCAGGCCCCCAATGCCACTGTCAAACACCCCGATAGCTTGCTTGTCCACCCAGGGCTCCGCAGGGCCGACGGCTTAAGCGCCGGCGACAGTGATGCCTTTGAACTCGCCCGTGGCGATGCGTTCTTTCCACTCGGCCGGGCCGGTGATGTGGGCGCTGGTGCCGCCCGCATCCACGGCCACGGTCACGGGCATGTCGACCACGTCAAATTCATAGATGGCTTCCATGCCCAGGTCGGCAAAGCCCACCACCTCGGCGTGTTTGATGGCTTTGCTCACCAAGTAGGCCGCGCCGCCCACGGCCATCAGGTAAGCACTCTTGTGCTTTTTGATGGCTTCAATGGCAACCGGCCCGCGCTCGGCCTTGCCGACCATGGAGATCAGGCCGGTTTGGGCCAGCATCATTTCGGTGAAGTCGTCCATGCGGGTGGCGGTGGTGGGGCCGGCGGGGCCGACGGCTTCGCCCTTGACCGGGTCAACCGGGCCGACGTAGTAAATCACGCGGTTGGTGAAGTCCACCGGCAGTTTTTCGCCCTTGGCCAGCATGGTCTGGATGCGTTTGTGCGC
>CAZLRQ010000219.1:0-4300 GCA_964562035.1 uncultured Rhodoferax sp.
TGGTGGAGCAGTACTACGACTTTGCCCAGGAGTTGGCCGACGACTATGTGGTGATGGAGCGGGGCTCCGTGTTGGCGCGCGGCAAGGGCCCCAATATGGAGATTGATGGCGTGCGTCAGTTGGTGGCGATTTAAGCCCGGTCACCACGCCTGCACGTTTATAAGCCAAATATGGCTCTAGCCCTTATTCAGTAAGCACTAGTAGCTATTTAATGTATAGCTAATCTGTCATTGGGTTTTGGGCGCTGCTGTTGTCTTTCTAGTCGCCGATCAGTTCTGACAGCCAGTTCTGCTTGTCGGGAGCTACCGGCGGTGAACGATTGACTGCGCTGACCGTGGCGCCCACGATAGCTCCCATGCTGGCGCCCCAGCCCAAGATGACCAGTGGCGCGACCAGCGGTCTCGTAAATCTGAACTTGACCGGGGTTGAGCCCGCCGCAATCAGTTGCGTCATCTCGTTTTTTGCCGCGTTGCAGCCAGGGAAAAAACCTGAGACATCGTGGCTGTAGTCGTTTCTGTGATTGCTCCTGCGATGCGGGCCTGATTGTGTGGTTAGCCAAAAATAAGATAAAGAACAATGATGAGCACAATGGTGCCGCCGCCGATATACATAGCTACTCCGTCGCAATACCCACCTTCTGTGAAGCTGTACCAGCACGCGATTTCAGGGCCATTGAACGACGGTGCCGCGCCCGCGTCTGTGTGACAGACCACACAAGCCCCGGGGGTGGGCGCACGGCGCAGCGTGCAAAATGAGGACCATTGCCATTTGCCCCTGGAGCGCCGCATGCCGACCCCCAATCACCATCGCCTTCGCCACTATTCCCGCATCCCGTTTCAGGCCGATGCCACGCTGCGCCTGCACGACCGCACGATCCATGTGCAACTGATTGACATTGCCTTCAAGGGCGCGCTGCTGCAAACCGTGGCGCCGCTCGCCCTGGTGCCGCAGGAAGGGTGCAGCCTGATATTGCCGCTGACCGATGGCGGTGATGTCATCATCATGTCCGGCAAGATTGTTCACCTGGAAGACCGGCGCGTCGGCATGGCGTGTGATGACATTGATGTGGTCAGCCTGACACGCCTGCGCCGTCTGATTGAGCTCAACACGGGCGATGCAGACCTCATGAACCGGGAACTTTCCCATTTGTTTGCGGTGCGCTAGCACGGCCACCAGGACTGCAAGCACGCCATGCACGCCCACCGCCCCCATCACCGCAGTGACTTGATTCGCATTGCCACGCACGCCATGACGGAGCGGGGGCTGGAGCCTGAGTTCTCTGACCGCGTGGAGCAGCAGTTGTCTACTTTCAGTGCTGCCGCACTGGAGACAGACCCCGCTATTCGTGACCTCACGGGTTTGCTCTGGTGTTCCATTGACAACGACGACTCGATGGACCTGGACCAACTCACGGTGTCCGAGCCGCTGGCCCAGGGCGCTGTCCGGCTGTGGGTGGCCATTGCCGATGTGGACGCGCTGGTCAAAAAAGGCACGCCCATTGACGAGCACGCGCTCATCAACACGACCACGGTGTACACCTCGGCCCGTATCTTCCCGATGCTGCCCGAACGCCTGTCCACCGACCTCACCTCGTTGAACGCGGGTCAGGACCGGCTGGCGTTGGTGAGCGAGATGGTGTTCAACGCCGATGCTTCGCTGGCCGGGGCCACCGTTTACCGGGCTCGTGTACGCAACCAGGCCAAGCTGGCCTACGACGCCGTGAGCGCGTGGCTGGACGGTAAAGGCGACTTGCCACAGGCCCTCGCTGTGCCGGGGCTGGCGGCGCAGTTGCGCACGCAAGATGCGCTGGCCCAGCAACTGCGCGTGCGCCGGCATCTGCAGGGCTCGCTGGAGTTTGAGACGTTTGCGCCCCAGGCGGTTTTTGAGGGCGAGGCGGTGGTGGACATTCGTCAGCAGGTGCATAACCGCGCGCGCCAGTTGATTGAGGAGGTCATGATTGCTACCAACGGCTGCACCGCGCGCTATCTGGCTGCGCGCGGGGGCGCGTCGCTCCGGCGGGTGGTGCGCTCGCCCGAGCGCTGGGCGCGCATTCGCGAGGTGGCGCTGGAATATGACGAGGTGCTGCCGCACGAGCCGGATGCGCCCGCGCTGGAAGCTTTTTTGGCCAAGCGCCACCGCATCGACCCCTTGCGCTTTGCTGATCTGTCACTGGTCATCGTGCGGCTAATGGGGTCAGGGGAGTACGTGGTGGAAACCCCCGGTAGCGCCCCCGTGGGGCATTTTGGACTGGCCGTGCGCGACTACACCCACTCCACCGCGCCCAATCGGCGCTACCCGGACCTGATCACGTCGCGTCTGGTCAAGGCAGCGTTGGCCGGGGCGCCGCCGCCCTATGGCAACGCTGAGCTGGCCGAACTGGCGCTGCATTGCACCCGCCAGGAAGACGCCGCGCAAAAGGTGGAGCGCCGCATGCGCAAGTCAGAGGCGGCGCTGCTGCTGGAGTCGCGCACGGGCCAGCATTTTGAGGCCTTGGTGACAGGCATCACGCCCGCCGGGGTGTGGGTGCGTCTGCTGTCGCCGCCCGCCGATGGCAAGCTGGTCAGCGGCCCGGGCAGTTTCAGGGTGGGCGACAAGTTGCGTGTGACGCTGGTCTCCACCAATGTGGAGCAGGGGTTTATTGACTTTGCCGTGAAGGTTTGATGTTGTTTCTGCCGCCAAGCCCAGTGGCATGGCCCGCAGGCGCCTCTTAGCGCTTGGCGGTGGCTGAAGCGACTCGGTTCGGACCACCACCGGTGCGCAGGGTCAAACCACCCGCCTGGCGTTTTTGCTCCCCCAGTGCCGGCTTGCTGCTGGCCGAAGCGTAACGGCCGCGCAAATCTTGCACGACCTGGATCAGTCCCTGTGCCTCATCAATTTTGTCGGCGTAGCGGTGCAGCACCATATAGGCGGTTTCGATCAGTTTGGCGTTCAGCGTGGCGCCGCCATGTAGCAGCAGGTCTTCAACCGCTGCCCTGGGGTTGCCGGCCATGCTCATGGACAAGGCGTGCTCGCTCAGCTTCAGGACTTGCCCCTGTGCCTCCCGCACCCGCAAGGCATAGGGTTCATGGAAATTGGCTGCGCCCGCCAGCAGCTCCGTCAGGGCACGGTTGGTGCAAAAACGCATGGCAATCGTGTCGACCTGCGCCTCTACCTCGTCCAGTTGGATGGCTTTGCTGGCCAACAGTGACATCAGGGCCAGCAAGTTGGACGCCGATTCAAAGTCAAACTCTGGCAACTTCACCCGTGAAGCCAGCTCGCGTACTGCGCTGAGGGACTGGGCAAACTGATGCTCCTGAATGGCGTACAGGGCTTCCACCACTTCAGCCAGCCGGCGCTGTCGCTTGTTGTCCGGGTTGCGCTCTATCAGCCGTAAAAAATCATCGCGGCAGCGCTGCAAACCTTTGCGGTCACCATTTTCCAGACGGGCAAACGCCAGCAGCACCAGCGTCTGGCAGTCAAACATTTTCGAGTCCAGCCCCAAGCGGGTGGTGCGGTCCATGATTTTTTCCGCGCCTGTGCGGTCGCCTGAGTAATAGGTCATCAAACCCAGGTTTTGCAGCCGACTGATGGAAGAGGGGGTCAACTCGCTGGCCATTTTGTAGGTGGCCAGTGCTTTGTCAAACTTGCCCATTTCAAACTGGGCGCGCCCCATCACGTCGTAAGCATCAGCGTAGCTGGGGTCTTCACTGATGAGGTTCTCCAGGGTGCTGGCGGCGCGCACCAACTGACCTTCGTCCAGCAACGAGCGGGCCACGCCCAATTTGGCCCAGGGCAATGTTTTGGCGGCCACCACAGCTTCATAAAGCATATGCGCCTGTGCACATTTGCCGGTGCGTAATAGCAATTCGGCGCCCACGCGTGCCGCGTACAGCCAAAACAGGCCGCGGGTTTCAAACCGGTGCATGCACAAGGCGGCGGCATGCTCGAAGTCTTCGGCCTCTATGGCTGCAAATATTTCGGCCAGTGAGACCTTGCGGATTCGAGCCTGGCGCAAACGTTCTCTCAGTTGCGACGCCTTGTGGGGCTTGAGCAAATAGCCATCCAGCGCCGACTCGGCAGCCTCGGCCACCTTGGCATAGGTGGCCTCGCCTGTGACCATGATGAAGACCGTAGAAAACGGCAGCAACTGGTTGCGCCGCAAGTCGTCCAGCAAATCCGGGCCTGACAAAGATTCATTGGGAAAGTGGTGCTCGCACACCACCAAGTCAAAGGCCCGGTACTCCAGCTGGCGCCGTGCATCCGACAGGCGCGCGCACTGCACCACCGTGCCCATGCCGAAATCCCGCAGTTGCGAGATCAG
>CAZLRQ010000220.1:0-4282 GCA_964562035.1 uncultured Rhodoferax sp.
CCGGCCACCTTGCACACCTTGACGCAGGCGCGGTGCGACTGGCAGGCGTTCAGGTCAATCTGGTAGTCCAGCCCAATGGCGTCTTCCGGGCAGGCCACCAGGCAGGCGTTGCAGCGGGTGCACAGGTCCAGGTCAATCGGGTTGTTGCGCAGCCACTTGAGTTCAAACGCGCCCAGCCAGCCCGTCAGGGACTCTATTTTTCCACCCAGCACGGGGTAGCGCCGCTCCTGCGCCGCGCCAGCATCGCCAGCGCCTTGGGTGAACAGCGTCACATCCAAGTCGTCACCCAGCAATTCGGCGGCGCGCTCAGCGGCACCCAGCGTGCCGATGATGAGCACGCGCCCTGCACTCTTGTAGGTCACAGTGGCCACTGGCTCGGGGTCGGGTAAGTGGGCTGCGGCCAGCAAGGCCGCTATTTTGGGTGTGGCGTGGGCTGCATCTCGGCTCCAGCCACCGGTTTCGCGGATGTTGACAAAGCGGATGGGGGCGGTGGTGCCGGCACCCGCCGCCAGCTCGGAGAACAGCCGGCGCTCCTGGGTGCAGGCCACCACCACGTCGTCACCCGCTTTCAAGGCCGCTTCAAAAGCGCCCGCCTCGCGGCGGCACAGGGTGCTGTGCAGCGTCAGGCTTTCATCCAGTGCTGCGCCCAGGCTCCGGGGGTCCAGCGGCATGGTTTGGTTGCAGTCGCAAATCAGTGTGGTCATGGTCAAGGCCCGGTTCAGCGGGCAGGTTCTCGGAAACAGGGTTGGCGGCAGACGCCAGGTCGGGCGCGGTGTCAGGCACGGTGTTGGGGGTGGACTGTGCCACGGAATCGCCGTCCGGGTTATTGGCATCATCCCCTAGGGCTGTCGCCTTGGTGTCCTTCTCTTCGTCGTCAAACAACTTGAGAAATTTGGCACTGGCCATTTGGCGCAGCATGGACGCGGGCAGCGGGTCGGGCAGGGAGTAGTCGTCAATGTAAATGTCCAGCCGGTCCATCACGTTGTAGTGCGGGTCGGTGAACAGTTTCTTCATAGCTGCGTTGCGTACCTCGGGCGATACCGCGCGCGAGACAAAGGGGGCGTAGTCCGACTCGGCGGTGAGCGACTTGACGTCGTCCAGCGACAGTGTCGGCGGCGGCTCGGCGGGTTCGGCCTGCGTGCCGCCGGGTGCAACTTGTCCATCACGCCTGGCCTCGGTCTGCGGGCTGGGGTTGAGCGATGCCGGCTTGGGCGTCAAGCTCACAGGCGGTGCGGGCGCCACCACGGGCGGGGGCGGCTCGGTCAGCGGCTTGCCCTCACGCACCGCCTGCTTGCGCTGCGACCAGCGGCCTAAAAAGCCATCAGCCACGACCACCCCCGTGCTTTTTCTCGGTGCTGATGGAGGCCGGGCTGCCAAAGCGGTCGGTCAGTGAGCGAAAGCTCTCGGGCCGCTTGCGGCGTTTGGGCTCTTCCACATGGTGTTCGGCGACAAAGGCCTTGAGCCACTCCACCACGGGTGCTGGCGCAGGCACCTGCTCGACAGTCTCTTGTGCGTCCAGCCAGCGGCCGGCGTCGTAGTAGCTCAAAGACACCACTTCGGGCTTGGCCATCGGCTCGTCAGACACGCTGGCCTGCTCTTCCATGCGCCACAGCACAAACCAGCCGGGCACGTCGGTGGTGGCGTTCAGGTAGTAGCCCTCGGCGTCATCCTTGAACAATTCCACGCTGTAGCCCGGGTGCAACCAGCGTTCTTCGCTCTCATTTTTATAGAGCAGGCGCGGCACGCTGCCAAAGCCGTCTTCGTGCATCACCACATCGGCCAGCACCCAGCGCCAGCTTTGCCAGCGGCTCATGGGACCAGTGATGCGCTCGCGCCGCATGACCACGGCGACTTTCAATTCAGGGCGGGTGTTTGACATGGGGATGCAATGTACCGGATTGACAAACCCACCCGTTGCCACGGGGCTTGGGTCAATGGGGATCAGGGGCCATGGATTGCCAGGCGATGAACTCTGAGCGTTTCAAGCGATAGCGCGCCACGCTACCCTCATGAAGCTGCGCGAGCGCCTGCGCCAACAAACGGGCAAATGCCACCCGGTCTTTCTCAGGCACCAAATCGCAGGTCAAGCGCTGGATCAGGGCGTCAGTGGGCGCCTGCCTGGCTCTGACAATAGCTTGCACAGCCTCAATCAAAGCATCTCGGTATTGCATTTTCAAGGGATCTGGCTCTGTCAGAGATTGCGTGATGGCCACGTAGCGTTGGCAGGATCGCTCGTAGGCCCATACAAACACATCGCGCAACAGTTCGACACGGTTGAGTTCGTACACCGCCAGGGTTCCCTCTATATACGCACGCTCCGGAACATCAATGAATGACAGAGGACACAAGTTGTGTTGAATCAACGGAATGTTGGCCCCCACGCGGGAGACCCGTTTGTTCACATCTTCAAAGGGCTGCAGATAGGGGAGGTGCACCATGAGGAAAAAGGCTTGCTCGAACGGGTCTGCGATGGCTTTGGCCTTGTCCAGCAACAAGCGAAAGCAATCTTCCAGCACCTGAGGCATGGCCAAAGGGTAGAAGACTGTGCCGGAAATCTCGACCGGTCGGCGACGCAGCCGACCACTGGCGGCATCTTCACGCATCAGATTCTGCGACAGCACCGCATGCAGGTTTTGAAACGTGAAGGCATCACAACCCACCTCAGCGGCGTCCTCCACCAGCATTTCAATGGCAGCCTTGTGGTTGAGGATCATCTGCGTTTCTCGCGCATCCTTGCCTTTGGCCACCTGCCCAAACTCGATCAGGTTTTGAGTGTCCAGCCGGCTGTAGGTGTTGCCTTCCAGACGCGAAGACGCCCAGGACAGGTCGACTAGCAAACGATTCAGAATATCCCGTGCGTAGGTACCGGCAGCGCGTTGGTCTGCCGGCGTGCGGCCCATTTCATGGAGCTGCGCGCGTAAGGATTCGGGCAAGTACCAAGTCACGCCGGGCTCATAGGCGTCGAGAAATGCGCGGTTGTAGCCCACCGGGCGGCGGTGCATCAGGGGGCGGCGCACCTGGTCTCGAATCTGCGCACCTTCGACCGACAAGGGAACATAGACATGTTGATCGGCAAGGCTTACTGAAGTCTCCGCTACAACACCTTGCGACTGGGTCACTGCGCTTATAGAGGCCAGTTTATAGACACGCGCAACGCTCTCACCCTGGGGGACTATTTGTTGCTCCGCCATCAGTCGATCCAACCGCCGCTGCAAGGTGCGGCGAATCAGCGGCTTGGCCAAGCGTGATGCCAACGCGTCCGCCAGCCTGGCAATCCCTATTCCACCAGGGTGTTCAACAAGCACGCCCAAGATGGCGGCTTGCTCTGGCGTGGGCACATGGCGCGTCATGAATACTCCTTTGAGAGACAGCCATTTTGTCACGCTTGAGAAATTCGTGACAAAAGAGCGACACTATTTTGTCACGCAAAAAGTCGCACAATCGACCGCCCTGGTCAAACCGCCCTCGCCGCCCCGTACCCAACAGCAGGGCTGGCAGTGCCGCCCGGCCGAATCGCCACCGCGCAGTATTTGAACTCGGGGATCTTGCCAAAAGGGTCCAGCGCAGCATTGGTCAGCAGATTGGCCGCCGCTTCGTAGTAGGCAAAGGGCATGAAAACCGCGCCCTGCGGCGTGCCGTCGTCGCGGCGCACATGCAGGGCCACCTGCCCACGGCGCGACTGCACGGTGATGACATCGCCTGGCGCCACATCCAGCGCATGCAGGTCGGCACCGCACAGCGACGCGGTGGCCACGGGCTCCAGTGCGTCCAGCACGGTGGCGCGCCGCGTCATGCTGCCGGTGTGCCAGTGCTCCAGTTGGCGCCCGGTGATGAGCACAAAGGGGTAGTCCGCGTCAGGCCGTTCGTTGGCGGGGATGATGTCGGCGGGCACCAAATGCACCCGGCCATCGGGGGTGTCAAAGTGGTCGAGAAAAACCGTGGGCGCCCCGGGGTCGTCCTCGGTCAGGCACGGGTAGGTCACGCTCGACTCGCGCTGCAGGCGCGCCCAGCTGATGCCGGCAATGCTGGTGTGCATGGCCTGGCGCATTTCCTCGAACACGGCGGCGGCCATGGCCGTCATGCTGGCCGCGTCATGCGCGGTGGCGGGCGTAGCGCCGTAGTGCCAGTCCAGCCCCATGCGCTGCGCGAGTTGCTGGATGATCCACAGGTCAGGTCGGGCTTGTCCTGGGGGAATAAGCGCTTGCTGGCCCAGTTGCACCATGCGGTCGGTGTTGGTGGCGGTGCCGGTTTTCTCGGGCCAGGCGGTGGCGGGCAGCACCAC
>CAZLRQ010000221.1:0-4265 GCA_964562035.1 uncultured Rhodoferax sp.
CGGGCACCTCGCTCACGGCAGAAATTGGCTTGATGAAGGCCGGCGAGAAAATCAGCGTCATGGAAATGATGGCGGTGGACCCGGTCAAGCGCATTCTGGCGCCGCGTTTCTGGGCCGGTGTGATCACCATGCCGCTGCTGGCCGCCGTGTTCAGTGCCATGGGCATCATTGGCGGCTGGGTGGTGGGCGTGCTGATGATCGGGGTCGACTCCGGCGCGTTCTGGAGCCAGATTCAAGGCGGTGTGGATGTGTGGCAGGACGTGGGCAACGGCGTCATCAAAAGCATCGTGTTTGGTTTCACGGTGACCTTTGTGGCCCTGTTGCAAGGCTTTGAAGCGCTGCCCACGCCGGAAGGCGTGGCCAGCGCGACCACCCGAACGGTGGTGGTCGCCTCGCTGGCGGTGCTGGGTCTGGATTTCATCCTGACCGCCATGATGTTCACGATTTGACCGGCCAGAAATTTGCGGGACAGCCGAGGGTGACGCAGTGCGGCCACGGTTTGTCTTCTATTGATTAAGAGGAAGTTATGCAGCGTTCGAAAAATGATGTTTGGGTGGGCTTGTTTGTGCTGATTGGCGCCGTGGCCATTCTGTTTTTGGCCCTGCAGTCGGCCAACTTGCTGAGCCTGAGTTTTCAGAAGACCTACACCGTGACGGCCAAGTTTGACAACGTGGGCGGCGTCAAACCCAAGGCGGCCGTGCGCAGCGCCGGTGTGGTGGTGGGCCGGGTCGAAAACATCGTGTTTGACGACAAATCCTTCCAAGCCGTGGTGACGCTGGCCTTGGAGAGTCGCTATGTGTTTCCCAAAGACAGCTCCCTGAAAATCTTGACCAGCGGCCTGCTGGGCGAGCAGTATCTGGGCATTGAGCCCGGCGCGGATGAAAAGACGCTGGCCATGGGTGATGCCATCTCCAGCACCCAGTCCGCCGTGGTGCTGGAAAACCTGATCAGCCAATTCTTGTTCAGCAAAGCGGCCGATGGCCCCGATGCAGCAGCGAGCCCCGAAAAATGAAGCAGCAGACCGTGACCCATGGGCCGACGCGCCCCTCAAATTCAGGTGGCTGGCGTGCTGGCCTGGTGATCAGCCTGGTGCTGCTGACCGGTTGCGCGACGGGCCCCAATGCCAATCCGGCCGACCCGCTGGAGCCCTGGAACCGCGGGGTTTACAAGTTCAACGACGCGGTGGACGGGGCGGTGTTAAAGCCCATGGCCACAGCCTACCGCGACGTCACGCCAAATCTGATTCGCCAGGGTGTGCGCAACTTCTTCAGCAATTTGCAAGACGGTTGGTCCATCGTGAACAACGCCTTGCAACTCAAGGGGCAGGGCACGTCAGACAGCTTCGGTCGTTTTTTGTTGAACTCCACCTTTGGCCTGGGCGGCATTTTTGATCTGGCCAGTGATTTGCAGATTGAACGCAGCACCAAAGATTTTGGACACACCCTGGGCTACTGGGGCGTGGCGCCCGGGCCGTACCTGGTGTTGCCGTTGATGGGGCCGTCCACGCTGCGGGACACGATTGCGTTGCCGGTTGATATGCAAGGCAGCCTCACCGGCCACATGTCGCATGTGCCCACCCGCAACACCGTGATGGCGATTGATCTGGTTGACCGGCGTGAGGGCTTGCTCAAAGCCACCGAGATGCTGGAACAAGTGGCGCTTGATCCGTACAGTTTTACCCGCGACGCTTACCTGCAGCGTCGGCGCAGTGCCGTTTATGACGGCAATTCCCCTGATGAAATCAGATACGACGAGCCTCTGGCCGTCGAACCGAAAGACACCCCATGAACCGCCGTATTTTTAACCGTGTCCTCGCTGTGCTGGCTGTCAGTGCCTCCAGCCTGTTGGTGTTGCCCGCCCATGCCAACGAGGAGGCGCCGGATGCCCTGATCAAGCGCGTCTCCAACGAGGTGCTGGACCAGATCAAGGCTGACAAATCGCTCCAGTCGGGCGATGTGTCGCGCATCGTGACCCTGGTGGACACCAAGATCCTGCCGCATGTGAATTTTCAGCGCATGACCGCCTCGGCCGTGGGCCCGGCCTGGCGCCAGGCCAACCCGCAGCAAAAGCAGCGTTTGCAGGAAGCCTTCAAAACCCTGTTGGTGCGCACCTACGCCGGTGCCCTGACCCAGGTGAGCGACCAGACCATCGCCATGAAACCGCTGCGTGCATCCGCCACCGACAAAGAGGTGGTGGTGCGCTCGGAGATTGTGGGGCGCGGTGACCCCATTCAACTCGAATACCGGCTGGAGAAGACGCCTGGCCAGGGCGCAGGCTGGAAGATTTACAACCTGAACGTCTTGGGTGTGTGGCTGGTAGAAACCTACCGCAGCCAGTTTGCCCAGGAGATCAACGCCAAAGGCATTGATGGCCTGATCACCACACTGGAAACCCGTAACGTGTCCAACGCCAAGAAAAGCTGACCGTGTTGGCCCTTCCGCAAGAATTGACGCTGGTGCAGGCCACGACTTGCCTCGCCCGTTTGGCGCAAGCCTTGCCTAGCGAGGTGGGCACCGAGGTGGTGGTCGACGCCAGCGCGCTGACCCGGTTTGACTCGTCGGCACTGGCCGTTTTGCTGGCGTGCCGGCGCCAAGTGCTGTCCAAAGGCAAGCAGTTTGCGATCCGGGGCTTGCCCAGCCGCTTGGCGGATTTGGCCGCGTTGTACGGCGTTGACCCCCTGCTGGTCCCAGCAGCCGCGGTCCCCGTAAAATAGCGGGCTCTCATGTCCGCTATCTCATTCCAATCTGTTTCCAAAGCCTACCCGTCACCCCGCGGTCCCAAAGGCAGCACCTTTCTGGCGCTGGATGGCGTCAGCCTCGACATCGAGGAGGGCGAGTTCTTTGGCCTGCTGGGCCCCAATGGCGCCGGTAAAACCACCCTCATCAGTATTCTGGCCGGGCTGACCCGCGCTACCGCCGGCAAAGTGTCCGTGCTGGGCAGTGATGTGCAGGCCGACTATGCCGCCGCCCGCCGCAAGCTGGGCGTGGTGCCGCAGGAGCTGGTGTTTGACCCCTTTTTCAACGTGCGCGAGGCGCTGCGGTTTCAGTCGGGCTACTTTGGTGTCAAGCACAACGACGCCTGGATCGACGAGCTGCTGGACAGCCTGGGCCTGACCGACAAGGCCAACGCCAACATGCGCCAGCTCTCCGGTGGCATGAAGCGCCGCGTGCTGGTGGCGCAGGCCCTGGTGCACAAGCCTCCGGTCATTGTGCTGGACGAGCCCACCGCCGGGGTCGACGTGGAATTGCGCCAGACGCTGTGGCACTTCATTGCCAAACTCAACAAAGAAGGTCACACCGTGCTGCTGACCACCCATTACCTGGAAGAGGCAGAGGCCTTGTGTGGCCGCATTGCCATGCTGAAGTCGGGCCGGGTGGTGGCGCTGGACACGACCAGTGAACTGCTCAAGTCCGCCACCAGCAATGTGCTGTGTTTCAAGATTGATGGTGAACTGCCCCCCGCGCTGGCCGCACAGGCGCGCATCACGGGGCGCGTGGTGCAGTTCCCGGCGCAGGACGCCCACGCGATTGAGCAGTACCTGGCCAGTGTGCGCCAAGCCGGGCTGACCGCCCAGGACGTGGAAATCCGTCGGGCGGACCTGGAAGACGTGTTTCTGGCCGTGATGAACGGCTCCAGCAGCGCCGCCGGTGCCCAGGGAGCCGCGGTATGACCGGCTGGCAAACCCTGCTCTATAAAGAGGTCACGCGCTTTTGGCGTGTGGCGTTCCAGACCGTGGCCGGTCCTGTCTTAACCGCCATGCTTTACCTGCTGATTTTTGGCCATGCGCTGGAGTCGCACGTCAAGGTGTACGACCAGGTCAGCTACACCGCGTTTTTGGTGCCCGGGTTGGCCATGATGAGCCTGCTGCAAAACGCGTTTGCCAACAGCTCGTCATCGCTGATCATGAGCAAGGTCATGGGCAACCTGGTGTTCCTCATGCTCACGCCGCTGTCGTACATGAACTGGTTTGTGGCTTACGTGGGGGCGGCGGTCATTCGTGGGCTCATCGTGGGGCTGGGTGTGTTTGCCGTGTCGGCCTTGTTCACCGGCATCAGCTTCAATGCGCCGGTGTGGATTGTGGTGTTTGCCGTATTGGGCGCTGCCCTGATGGGCACCCTGGGTCTGATTGCCGGCCTGTGGGCCGAAAAGTTTGACCAGTTGGCGGCGTTTCAAAATTTCGTGGTCATGCCCATGACGTTTTTGAGCGGGGTGTTTTACTCCATCCACTCGTTGCCGCCGTTCTGGCAGACCGTGAGCCACTTGAA
>CAZLRQ010000222.1:0-2307 GCA_964562035.1 uncultured Rhodoferax sp.
CGCTGGCGCTCGGTGTCAAAACTCTCCAGCACCGCCATGCCCTTGGCCATGCCTTCTATGAAATCTGCCTTGGCAATATCCATCGCGCAACCCTGATTTATTGCGCGACTATCGCGCAAATGGTGCAATCATCGCACAGTGAATGATGTGAGGCCTGCGCAAATAGACAAGCACCGCCTACGCTTGCGACCTACAAAAACAGGAGCCACCATGCGTACTCAAGTCGCCATCATCGGGGCCGGACCTTCCGGTCTGCTTTTAGGTCAACTGCTGCACAAGGCGGGGGTCGATGCCGTCATCATTGAGCGGCAGTCGCCCGACTACGTGCTCAGCCGCATCCGGGCCGGCGTGCTGGAGCAAGTCACGAGTGACTTGCTGGACGAGGCTGGCGTGGGCACGCGCATGCACCTAGAGGGTTTGGTGCATGGCGGTTTTGAGTTGCTGTACAGCGGCAAGCGCCACCGTGTGGACATGAACCAGCTCACAGGTGGCAAAAACGTGATCGTTTACGGCCAGACCGACGTGACCAAAGACCTGATGGACGCGCGAGCCGCCGCCAACTTGCCGACGGTCTACGAGGCCAGCAGCGTGGCGGTGCATGACTTTGACACGCAAAAGCCCCGTGTGACGTATGAGAAAGACGGTCAAAGTTTCGAGATTGAATGTGATTTCATTGCCGGTTGCGATGGCTTTCACGGCGTGTGCCGCGCCAGCGCCCCGCGCAACGCCATCAAGGAGTACGAAAAGGTGTACCCCTTTGGCTGGCTGGGCATGTTGTCGGACACCCCCCCGGTGCACGACGAACTCATTTACGTGAACAGCCCGCGCGGTTTTGCGCTGTGCTCCCAGCGCAGCCTGACGCGCAGCCGCTACTACCTGCAAGTGCCGCTGACCGACAAGGTGGAAGAGTGGACGGACGACGCGTTCTGGCAAGAACTGCGCCTGCGCCTGGACGACGAAGGCCGTGAAAAACTCATCACCGGCCCGTCGATCGAGAAAAGCATTGCCCCCCTGCGCAGCTTTGTGACCGAGCCGCTGCGGTTTGGACGCATGTTTCTGGCGGGTGATGCCGGCCACATCGTGCCGCCCACGGGCGCCAAAGGGCTGAATCTGGCGGCCACGGACGTGAAATACCTGTCCAGCGCGTTCATTGAGTATTACCAGGAGAAGACCGAAGCGGGCATCGACGGGTACTCTGAGCGCTGCCTGAAGCGCATTTGGCGCGGCGAGCGCTTCTCGTGGTGGTTCACGCAGTTGATGCACCGTTTTCCAGAAGACGGGCCCATTGCCGCCAAGTTTCAGGAGGCCGAACTGGACTACCTGCTCAACAGCGAAGCGGGCTCACGCACCATTGCTGAAAATTACGTGGGCTTGCCGCTGGACTTTGGCGACAAATAAACCTGCCGGGGCGTTGAGCCGGCTCTAACGTCGGCCCAGCCTGGGCACTGGGTCGATAACATTGATGGCATGACGACTTCTTCAAATCCACCAGCGCCCATAACGCGCCCGCCCGCTCTGCTGCCCCTGCGCGGCACCCGCATTCTCAGCCTGGCGCTCAACCTGCCCGGCCCCGCGGCGTTGATGCGCTGCCGGCAGATGGGCGCTGCTTGCGTCAAGCTGGAGCCACCGCCGCCCGCAGGCGCGGCGCCCGGTGCCACCAGCGACCCCATGGCGTTTTATGGCCGAGCGGCTTATGACGAGTTGCAGCAAGGCGTGCGCCTCGTCGTCGCTGACCTCAAGACCGAAAAAGGTCAAAAAACACTGCACCGCGAATTGGCCAAAGCCGATGTGCTGTTGACCTCGTTTCGCCCATCGGCCTTGCGCAAACTGGGACTGACCTGGGCTGCCCTGCGCAAGCTGTACCCCGCGCTGTCTATGGTCACCATCGTCGGTGGGCCCGGCGAGCTGGCTGAAACGGCGGGCCATGACCTCACTTACCAGGCTGAAAACGACCTGCTCACCGGGCTGAACCTGCCCGCCACGCTGTACGCCGACATGGGCGGCGCGCTGATGGTGTCAGAGGCGGTGTTGAGCGCCGTGCTGGTGCAGCGGCAAAAGGGCAAAGGCAGCCTGATTGAAGTGGCGCTGTCAGACGCGGCGCGCTTTTTGGCCTTGCCGCGTCACTGGGGTTTGACTCAGGCGGGCACGGTGCTGGGCGGTGGACATGCGGGCTACCGCGTTTACCCCTGCAAAGACGGCCGGGTCGCTATGGCCGCGCTGGAGCCGCACTTTGCCAAAGCCTTGTGCGCCGCCGCCGGGGTGGCTGACCCCAGCTTGACCAGCTTGCAGTCACCGGCCACGCAGCAG
>CAZLRQ010000222.1:2407-4255 GCA_964562035.1 uncultured Rhodoferax sp.
GGCATGTGCGGCATGAGCTTGGGCGCCTGGGCGATCACGGTGCTGTCCACATTGCCAATCTCAAATCCTTTGGCGCGCACGCGCCGCGCCGCCTCGGCCAGCAGCACACCCGAGTCGGCGCCCTTGAACGCCAGGTCGGTGTCCGGGAAATGCGTGCCAATGTCGCCCAGCGCCGCAGCGCCCAACAAGGCGTCGGTGATGGCGTGCAGCAGCACATCGGCGTCCGAGTGGCCCAGCAGCCCGAGGTGAAACGGAATCTCTACCCCACCCAAAATCAACTTGCGCTCAGCCACGAGCGCATGGATGTCCCAGCCTTCGCCTATTCTGAAATTCATGGATTTACCTATTAATGAAAAGTTAGGGCACGCCGCTGAACCGCTGGGGCAGCGCGTTCTGGCGCGCCATCAACACCGCCTCGGCCAGCGCAAAGTCTTCGGGGTAAGTGACCTTGAAGTTTTGCGCGCTGCCAGGCACCAGCAGCGGCTGCAGGCCTTGGGCCTCCATGGCGCTGGCTTCGTCGGTAACCTTGTTCCCGGCCTGCAGCAGCGCCTCGCGCAGGGCGCCAATGCGAAACATTTGCGGCGTTTGGGCCAGCCATTTGTCGCTGCGGTCCAGCGTGGCGGCCACCCGGCCGTTGAGTTCGCTTTTCAGCGTGTCGGGCAGCTTGTGGGCCAACAGCCCGCCCACGGCGTCACCCGCGCAGGCGTCGATGAGCGTGTTGATTTGCGCGGGCGTTATCAGGCAGCGCGCGGCGTCGTGCACCAGCACCCAGTCGTTGGCATCCGCCCCCTGCAGCAGCAAATGACTTAGACCATTAAAAACACTGCCAGCCCTTGTAGCACCTCCGCAAGGTGCTATCAAAATAGATTCCGTGGTTGCGTCAAAGAAATCATCATCAGCCGCGACCACCACCAAGGTGTCGCGCAACCGGGCCACCGCGGCAAAGGCCGCCAAGGTGTGCCGCACCAGGGGCCGGCCCGCAAGTGTCTGGTACTGCTTGGGGCCGTCAGACCCGGCCCGCGAGCCGGTGCCGGCGCACGGTATCAGCGCCCAAAAACGGGGGGAACTTGGCGGGGTCGGGGGGGAATTGGGGGAGGCTTCAGGGTTTGGCACCCGCGCATTCTAAAATGCAGCGGTCAGCCGCAGACACCCCCCGCTTCTCTCGCGGGGGGTGTTTTGTATTTGTGTTTGTGTTTTTGAATCAACGCGACGCCGCCCCACGCGGTGTTGCCCTCAGGCCCCTCATGGATCTACCCAAACTGCACCCCGGCAAACGCTACACCCTGCCCCGCCCCGTGGGCTCGGCCGACGCCCTGCTGCTGGCCCACTTGTGCCTGCGCGAGAAAAGTCAACACAAAATCACCGCCATCGTCACCGCCAACGCGGTCGATGCCCAGCGGCTGATCGACGAGATGGCGTTCTTCGCCCCCGACCTGCGCTGCGTGCTGTTTCCTGACTGGGAGACCCTGCCCTACGACGCGTTCTCGCCGCACCAGGACCTGATCAGCGAACGCCTGGCCACGCTGTGGCGCATCAGCCAGCGCGAAAAAGAAACCGGTGCCGACGTGGTGGTGGTGCCCGCCACCACCGCGCTGTACCGGCTGGCACCGCCCAGCTTTTTGGCGGGCTACACCTTCCAGTTCAAGGTCAAGCAAAAACTCAATGAGGCCCGGCTCAAGGCCCAGCTCACGCTGGCGGGCTACAGCCATGTCACCCAAGTGGTGAGCCCGGGTGAATACGCGGTGCGCGGCGGGTTGATTGACCTGTTTCCCATGGGCAGCCTGGTGCCGTTTCGGGTGGATTTGTTTGACGACGAGATCGACAGCATCCGCACCTTTGACCCCGACA
>CAZLRQ010000223.1:0-4246 GCA_964562035.1 uncultured Rhodoferax sp.
TACCGCCCGAAGGCTGGTGAATCATGACCTTGGAGTTGGGCAGCGAAAAACGCTTACCTTTGGCACCGGCCGCCAGCAAGAATGCGCCCATGCTCGCGGCCATGCCGGTGCACAGCGTCGACACTTCGGGCTTGATGAAATTCATGGTGTCAAAAATCGCCATGCCGGCACTTACCGAACCACCAGGCGAATTGATGTAGAACGAAATGTCCTTATCGGGGTTTTCGCTTTCAAGAAACAGCAACTGCGCCACCACGAGGTTGGCCACGTAGTCGTTGACTGGTCCCACCAGGAAAATCACTCGCTCTTTAAGCAGACGCGAGTAAATGTCATACGAGCGCTCACCACGACCCGACTGCTCGATCACCATGGGCACCATACCCAAAGCTTGTGTATCCATTGCACCAAATCGCACGTTCATCTTGACTCCCAAAATAAGCTGTCACTGTACCGAAAACTGGGTAACCTAAAAGAAATGGGGCTGACAAGTCAGACCACAAGTCCGCCAGTCGCCCCATTTCAGCCGCCGGAGCGGCATTGCAATCAGTTTTGTGCCATCAACTCGTCAAATGTCACGGCCTTCTCGCTGATCTTGGCCTGGGCCATGACGAAATCAGTCACATTGTTTTCGATCACGATCGCTTCGACTTCAGCCAAACGGTTGTTGTCGCTGTAATACCAGCGCATCACATCTGCTGGCTTCTCGTAGCTGGCAGCGAGTTCTTCAATGTGAGACTTGATCTGCTCGGTCTTGGCTTGCAGGTTGTTGGCGCGAACCAACTCGGCCACCACCAAGCCCAAACGCACACGGCGCTCAGCTTGAGGGCGGAACACGTCATCAGGAATCGGCGCCTTGTCAGCATCCTTCACGCCGCGCTGCTTCAAGTCAGCACGCGCACCTTCGAGCAGGCGAGCGATTTCAGCTTGAACGCTGGCGTTAGGCAGGTCCAGCTCAGCTTTGGCCACCAGGGCATCCATCACAGCGGTCTTGTTGCGTGCCAGCAAGCGGAATTTAACTTCACGCTCCAGGTTTTTCTTGATGTCGGCGCGCAAGCCTTCAACTGTGGCGTCGGCAATGCCGAGCGACTTGGCCAGCGCTTCGTTGACTTCAGGCAAGTGAGCCGCTTCGATTTTCTTGAGCGTGACCATGAAGTCAGCGGTTTTGCCAGCAACGTCTTTGCCGTGGTAGTCGGCGGGGAAAGCCAACTGGAAAGTCTTGCTTTCGCCAGTCTTCATGCCACGGGTTGCGTCTTCAAATTCTTTCAGCATTTGGCCGTCAGCCACGATGAACTGGAAGTCTTCAGCTTTGCCGCCCGCGAATACTTCGCCGTCGATCTTGCCTTCAAAGTCAACCGTCACGCGGTCACCGTCCTGAGCGGCTGCATCTTGAGCGCGCTGGGCAAACGTGCGACGCTGTTTGCGCAAAATGTCAATGGTTTTCTCGATGGCCGCATCGGTCACTTCAGCGGAGATTTTTTCCACTTCAGCGGTGCTCAGGTCACCAATTTTGACTTCCGGGTACACCTCGAAAATAGCGTCGAATGCCATCTGGCCTTCAGTTGACGTGGTGCTTTCCGTGATGCGGGGCTGACCAGCCACACGCAGCTTGGCTTCATTGGCGGCGCTGGAAAAAGCCTCGCCCACTTTGTCGTTCATCACTTCGTAGTGAACCGAGTAGCCGTAGCGCTGTGACACCACATTCATGGGGACTTTGCCAGGACGGAAGCCGTCCATCTTGACGGTGCGGGCCAGCTTTTTCAGGCGGGACTCGACCTCGGACTGGATCGTGCCCACGGGGAGCATCAAAGTGATCTTGCGTTCCAGCTTTTCCAGGGTTTCAACGGTTACTGCCATAGTCATGCTCCAAATGGGTTTAGAACAAAGTTTGCCGCTCTCAAGCGGCAAACTGTCCTGTGATTCTCAAAGGTGGTGCGCGGGGGGGGACTCGAACCCCCACACTGTTGCCAGCGTCAGGACCTAAACCTGGTGCGTCTACCAATTTCGCCACCCGCGCAAATACAAAGGGGGCAGTCTTCAGTCCACCCCCATGAAATAGGTCGATATATAGTTTAACCTGCCGCCGCACCCTCCCTGCGCACCCTGAACCAGGCGGCGTACATCGCGGGTAAAGCCAATAACGTCAACACGGTCGCCACAACCAGGCCGCCCATGATGGCCACCGCCATCGGCCCCCAGAAAACCGAGCGCGACAGCGGGATCATGGCCAGCACGGCAGCGGCGGCGGTCAGCACAATCGGGCGTGCCCGGCGCACCGTGGACTCCACAATGGCATCCCAGGCGGGCACGCCGCTGGCACGGTCCAGTTCTATCTGGTCAATCAAGATCACCGAATTGCGCTGAATCATGCCCATCAGGGCAATCACCCCCAGCAGCGCTACAAAGCCAAACGGTCGGTTCAACAGCAACAGCGCGCCCGCCACCCCGGCAATGCCCATGGGCCCGGTCAAAAACACCAACATGGCCCGGCTGAAGCTGTGCAGTTGCAGCATCAACAGGGTGAAGGTCAGGAACAGCATGATGGGCACGCCGGCCAAAATGGACGAGGAGCCCTTGGCGCTCTCGGCCACCGCCCCGGCTACCTCAATGCGGTAGCCCAGGTGACCCGCCGCCAGCCACTGCGCCTCCAGTGCTTTCAGGGCGGGCTGCAATTCAGCCGTTACGGTGGCGCCTTGCAGGCCTTCAGTCACGTCGCTTTGCACCGTGATGGCGTAGTCGCGGTTTTCGCGCCACATCACGCCGGGCTCCCAGGTGAACACTGGTTTGGCAATTTGCGTGAGCGGAATCGAGCGCCCGCTGGCGGTGGGCAGGTAGGCATTGCCGATGTCGGAGATGGCATTGCGCTCATTGAGGGGCTGGCGCAGCACGATGTCGATGAGTTTGTCGCCCTCCCGGAACTGGCCCACCGTGGAGCCAACCAGCAGCGTGCGGGCGGCCTGCGCGATGGACTGGCTGGTGACACCGAGCGCGCGCGCCTTGGTCTGGTCAACTTCCAGGCGCAGCACTTTGACCGACTCGTTCCAGTTGTCGTTCACGCCCCGGGTGTTGGGGCTGGCGCGCATAGCCGCCTTGACCTCATCGGCCCGCAAGCGCAGGGCCTGCGGATCGGTGCCCACCACGCGAAATTGCACGGGAAACGGCACTGGCGGCCCGTTGGGCAGCAATTTGACCCGCCCGCGCACCTCGGGAAATTCGGTGGCCAGCAAAGCCGGCAGCTTGATGCGCAAAGACTCGCGCACCTTCAGGTCCTGCGGGACGATGATGAGCTGGGAAACATTGCTTTGGGGAAACACCTGGTCCAGCGGCAAATAGAAGCGCGGCACACCCGAGCCGACCCAGGTGCTGACGGTGCTCACCCCGGCCTCCTGCATAAAACGGGCCTCAACCCGTTGGGTGACCGCCTGGTTGGCGGCAAACGAGGTGCCCTCGGGGAACCAGATGTCCACCAGGATTTCAGGCCGGCTGGAATCCGGGAAAAACTGCTGCTGCACCCGGCCCATGCCCACAATGCCGAGCGCAAAAATCAACAGCATGGCGCCAATGGTCAGCCAGCGGTGCGTGACGCAGGCGTTCACCGCGCGGCGAAAGGCGTTGTACGCAGGGGTATCAAACTGCTCGGTGTGCCCGGGCGCGCCGGGGTGTTTGTGTTTTTCTTTGAGCAGCAGCACGCCCAGGTAGGGCACAAAGTAAACCGACACCAGCCAACTGAGCACCAGCGCAATCACCGTCACGGCAAAAATGGCAAAGGTGTACTCACCAGTGGTGGACTTGGCCAAGCCAATTGGCAAAAAGCCGGCCGCCGTGATCAGCGTGCCGGTCAGCATCGGCATGGCGGTCACCTCATAGGCAAAGGTGGCGGCGCGCACCTTGCTGTAGCCCTCCTCCAGCTTGCGCACCATCATCTCCACCGCAATGATGGCGTCGTCCACCAGCAGCCCCAGCGCAATGATGAGCGAACCCAAAGAAATTTTGTGCAGGCCAATGCCCCAGTAGTTCATGGCCAGAAAAGTCACTGCCAGCACCAGCGGAATAGTGATGCCCACCACCAACCCCGGCCGTACATCCACGTACCAGCGCTTGTGCAGCGGGTGCTCGCCGGGCCGCCGGTGCAAGCCCAGCGCCAGAAAACTCACCGCCAGCACAATCACCACCGCCTCAATGAGCACGCTGACAAACTCGTTCACCGACTTGGCCACCGCCTTGGGCTGGTCCTGCAACTGCACCAGTT
>CAZLRQ010000224.1:0-4215 GCA_964562035.1 uncultured Rhodoferax sp.
TGGAAGACGGCCTGCTCTTCAGCGGCGACCACATCCTGAACGGCAGCACCACGGTGATTGACCCGCCCGATGGCGACATGACCGCTTACCTGGACTCGCTGGACACCTTGAGTGCTGCCTGCGCCGAGCACACCATTCAGTTCATCTTGCCCGCGCACGGCTACGTCATGGGCGGTTTTGACGGTGAAGCTGCCGCCGCCATTGCCCACCTGAAAGCCCACCGCCTCAAACGCGAAGCCAAGATTTTGGGCGTCATGCAGGCCCAGCCCCACGGCACGCTGGACGACTGGGTCAGCGCGGCCTACGACGATGTGCCGCCCCGCATGTGGCCGGTGGCCAAGCGCTCGCTGATGGCGCATGTGGCGCGCATTGAGGCGCTGGTGGCGTGACGGTTTTAACGTTCTCGCCACCGGGTCTTGAAACGACTGCATTGAAAAACACGAGGGAAAGGCCCAGTTAAGGGTTGACTCAAACCACCCCAGGACCCCTTTTGCCCGCCCTCATTCTCATTCTGCTGGCCCTGCTGCTGATCCTCTGGCTGCTGGGCCAGCCGCGGTGGGTGGCGCGGCAACGGCGCCAGATTCGCGCCCGGCCGTTCCCCGCCGCGTGGCGTCGCATTCTGCAAAAGCGCGTGCCGTATGTGCGCGCCATGCCGGCCAATTTGCAACTGCAACTCAAGCAGCACATGCAGGTGTTTCTGGCCGAGAAGGCCTTTATTGGCTGCGACGGCCTGACCGTCACCGACGAGATGCGGGTGACCATTGCCGCGCAAGCCTGCCTGCTGATTTTGAACCGGCCGGCGCATTACTACCCCGGCCTGCGCCAGATTCTGGTCTACCCGGACAGCTTTGTGGTGCAGCGCGCCCACACCGACGCGGGTGGCGTGGCCCACCAGGGGCACCAGGTGCTCTCGGGTGAATCGTGGTCCGAGGGGCAGGTGATCTTGTCGTGGCGCGACACCCTGGCCGGCGCGGCCGTGCCGGACGATGGCCAAAACGTGGCCATTCACGAGTTTGCCCACCAGCTTGACCAGGAAACCGGCACGGCCAACGGTGCCCCCATGCTGGCGCGCCGGGCCCACTACGCACGCTGGTCGCAGGTGCTCAAAGCCGAGTTTGACGCCCTGCAGGCCCGCGCCGCCCAAGGCCAGCCCTCGCTCTTGAGCGACTACGGCGCCACCGACCCCGCCGAGTTTTTTGCCGTGGCCTCCGAGGTGTTTTTTGAGCAACCCCGGCGCATGGCCGTCGAGCACCCGGCGCTGTTTCAGGAACTGGCGCAGTTTTACCGCCTTGACCCGCTGAGCTGGTGAGTGAGCCAAGCGGCAGGCGCCGCTGGCCAGAGCCGCACAGTTAACATGCCCGCCATGACTGAGAACAAAAAACCCGCAGTGCGCGCGCCGCGCCCCAACACCAGCCCTGCGAACCGCCCCATGAACCGACCCGCCGCGCCCCCCCCAGCACGTGGCGCCCAACGCCCCTCTGAGCGCGCGGCGGGACGCCCGGCTGAGCGACTCGCCGAACGCACTGGCGAGCGACTGGCCAAACGCGTGGCAGAAATGGTGCCCTGCTCGCGCCGCGAGGCCGAGCAGTACATCGAAGGCGGCTGGGTCAGCGTCAACGGCCAGGTGGTTGAAGAGCCCATGGCCCGGGTGTCCGACCAGCAGGTCACGATCGACCCGCACGCCTCGCTCATGGAACTCACCGACGTCACCCTGCTGCTGCACAAGCCGCCGGGTTTTGACGCCATGGCCGAGTTGGGCGAAGCCAACAAAAAGGTCAAACCAGCGCAGCAACTGCTGCTGGCGGCCAACCACATGGCCAACGACCCGGCCGGCGTGCGCTTGCTCAAGCGCCACTTTGCCAAGCTCACGGCGGCCGTGCCGCTGGAAAACGCGGCCAGCGGGCTGGTGGTGTTCACGCAAGACTGGCGCGTGCTGCGCAAGCTGGACGAAGACGCGGGCGTGATCGAGCAGGAGCTGATTGTGGAAGTGGCGGGTGAAGTGCCCCCCGGCACCCTGCAGCGCCTGAACCAGGGCCTGGCCTCCGACGGCCACCCGCTGCCGCCGGTCAAGGTCAGCCTGAACAGCACGAGTGAGGCCGCCAGCAAGCTGCGTTTTGCCGTCAAAGGCTCGCACCCCGGTCTGATTGCTTACTTGTGCGAACGCGTCGGGCTGCAGATTTTGAGCATGAAGCGCCTGCGCGTGGGTCGCGTCGGCCTGGGCCAACTCGAACCCGGCCAATGGCGTTATCTGCAGCCCCACGAGCGCTTCTGAGCTGCGGCGCCCGCGAACCTACGCCGCCACAGCGCCCGTCATGCGGGCGCTGAACAACTCCTTCTTGGCGGCATCGGTGATGGCCACCACGCACGGGTGGCTGATGCGCCGCTCCACCGTGACGGCATAAAAATCCTCCACCAGTTCGTCGGTGCGGCCCAGCACCTCCACGCCGAACTGCTCAATCGTCTCCTGCTCCAGCACCGTGGGCGCCATGAACACGCCGCGCCCCTCGCGGCCAAAGGCCTTCATCAGCGCCACGTCATCAAACTCGCCAATCACCCGCGGATGCAGTTGCTGGCGCGTCAGCCAGCCCTCCAGTTGCTGGCGCACCGACGCCGCCGCGCCCTGGAACAGCATGGGCGCATCGTTCAGGCACGCGGGGAAGGTGCCGGTGAGTTGTTTTTTGAGCGTGGGCGCACAAAAAAAACTCATGGTGCTGCTGCCCAAGGGGTGGTTGAACGCCTTGACGCTGATGCGCTTGGACATCGGCTCGTCAGAGATGACCAAGTCCAGCCGGTGCAGCGCCATTTGCGCCACCAGGTCAGGAAACTTGCCCTCACTGCACACCAGCTTGACCGGCACGTCCAGCGACAAAGCGGGCTCCAGCAGCCGGTACACCACCGACTTGGCCACCGCGTCCGACACGCCCACCCGAAAGTCCAGCACCCGCTGGCCACCGCGCGCCTGGCGCACCGCCGCTTCCAGTTCGGCCCCCAGGGTGAAAATCTGGTCGGCGTAGTCCAGCGCCAGCCGGCCGTCTTCGGTCAACTCCAGTTGGCGCCCGCTTTTGCGAAACAAGCGCCGCCCCAGCCAGTCTTCCAGCAGCTTGATCTGGCCCGACAGGGTTTGCGGCGTGGTGTGCAACTGCTCACCCGCCCGCATGATGCCGCCAGCCTTGGCGGTGACCCAAAAATAATACAAATGCTTGAAGTTCATCAACCGCTCCTGAGTGGCCCACCGATGTTCATCAGTCCGCCCGAAACACTGCGCACCACTATTGATCGCAATTTTCGAAGTTAAATTGTCTTAAATACGAATTTACACGAAGTAAATTGACCCGTACATTTCAGTCTTGTTTTCAACAACGCGACTTTGACAGGAGATACAACGATGCGACTCAGTACAAAAGGCCGTTTTGCCGTCAACGCGATGATTGACGTGGCTCTGCGTGAGAAATTGGGCCCCGTGCCCTTGTCCGACATTGCCGAGCGGCAACAAATTTCGCTCTCCTATTTGGAGCAAATGTTCAGCAAGCTGCGCCAGCACGGCTTGGTGGAAAGCACCCGCGGTCCCGGTGGCGGCTATGCGCTGGGGCACCGCACCGACAACATCACCGTGGCCGACATCATTGGCGCGGTGGAAGAAGGTGGGCTGCACAGCGCGGGTGAGACCAGCCGCCGCACTGAAACAGCAGCGTCAGAGGCACTCGGCCAGGATATGACGCAAGACCTGTGGGACAACCTGAACTCGAAAATGGTGGACTACATGAAGTCCATCACCCTGCGCAGCCTGGTGCTGGGGCAGTTGGCCAAAGGCGTGCGTGTGGAAGTCAAGACGGCCCCCAACCGGGGCGTGTTCAAAAAGCCCAAGGCCGAGGCCGTGCGCCCCTCGGTGCCAAACTCGGTATTTGCCCTTGGCCGGTCGGTGCTGAGCCGGGCCTGAACAGGGCTTGGGTGGCTAGCCGCCCAGCGGCTAGGCCATGAAATAAAGTGTGAAGCCCACCGATAAGCCGGATTCTGTGCACGGGGGCGGGTCTTGCGACCTGTCCCCATGTGACTGTCATTAATCTGGGCTGTTGGTCACCCAACAGCTCGGTGCTACCTACCCGCCAACTCCGGGGGCCCCGTCAACGTTGGCCTACTTGGTATTGCTGCGCGTAGAGATTGCCCGTTTCACCCGAACTAAATCGGCTCGTCTCTGTTGCTCTAATCCTCACCTTA
>CAZLRQ010000225.1:0-4189 GCA_964562035.1 uncultured Rhodoferax sp.
TTAATTTGATAGCTACTCAGGCAATCAGCATAAGGGCTGGAGCCTGATTTGGCATAAATTTCACCTGACGCGCCCCAAACGCCTCGCTCACCCCGGGCGCGTCACGCAATCAGTTTCAGCCCCGGTGGCAATGATTCACCCAGCATGCGGGCTTGGGTGGCGTCGTCCAGTTCCACGCGCTGGCGCACCATGTCCACCCACACGGCGGGCGGGTGGATGGCCGCCAGGCGCGCCGCAATGCGTTCGCGCAACGCCGGGTCCAGGTCGCGCGCGCGGTCGTCGGTGACGCGGGCCAGGTGGGTGGCGGCAAAGGCGGCGGGTTCCAGTTTTTTCCAGTCCAGTGCCAGCAGCGTCTCGGCCCAGCGGGCGGCGGTCTCAGGCGCCACCACATCGTGCGGGCTGCCGTAAAACGGCTGGCGTGCGCCAATGCGGCCCAGCGCCCACAGGTGCAGGCCGTCGCTGCCCGCACTGGCATTGGCGCGCGGCTTAGCCAAAGACTTGTGCAGGCGCTTGAGCAGCCAGTCGCCAATCTCGGTCTTGTAGTCAGGCGGGATGCGCTCCAGCGCGGCGCCCAGGCGCAGCATGTCGTCGTCGCTGCCCCGCACGGGCGGCTTGGTGTCGGGCGTTGCGCCTTGTTCATTGCGCTGCAGGTTGTAGGCAAAGGCATCGAGCAGTTGCAACTGATCCGGCGCGGCCAGGCCGCCGGCCACGCGGCGCCACAGCGTCCACCACTCGGCGTTCACTTGTTTGTCGCTGGCAAATTGCACGCCCGCGCCATAGTGCGTCCAGAGTTGTTGCACGCGCCAGGCGTCCAGCGGGTCACCCAGGCCGGGGCGCAGGCAGTAGCCGGCCAGGTTAAGCCACACGCGCTCATGCTCGGGCGAGCGGCGCCGGGCGCGCTCGCGCTTGTACAGGGCGTCAAACAACTGACGCAACTCGGGCGTGGCCCAGTGGTCGCGCGCGCCCAGGGTTTGCTCCAGTTGGGCGCGCAGTTGCTTGACTTCTTTGGCCGCCACCGGCTTGGTGCCGGGGCCGAAGATGCGGTCGATTTGCGCGATGGCTTCCAGCAGCCGATGGGCGGGGCGGGCGCTGGCCGCGTCTGCACCGGGTGCGTCGGTGTCGGTGTGGCGCAAGTCAAACTCCAGCCGCCAGCGCTGCTGATCGTCGTTCAGGCTGATGCAGTGCATCTCCAGCGTGCCCACTTCGGTGAGGGACACGGCCAGTTGCACCGGGGTGTCTTGCTGGCGTGCAGGCGACTTGGCGTTGGCGGCGGCACGCGGGTTGGTATCGGCTTGCAGCACCAACACGATGGGCGGCAGGCGGACAAAGTGGCCATCCGCCATGTCCGTCAGGTCCACCAGGTCACCGGCTTGCGGCGGGGCTTGCTCAGACGGGTCAGCGGTGGCCGTGACCAGGTGAAAGCGCACGGGTTGGCCCAGGCGCAGGGCAAAGGTGCGGCCGGTCAGGCGAATTTCCTGCCCGGGTTCGCTCCCGCGCGGCAGCAGGCAGACGCCGCGCGGCGGGCGGTCGGGGCCTTTGGCCTCGTCCAGCACCAAAAAATAGCTGCGCGCCGAGCCGCCACCCATCTTCGGCGCCAGGCCAAGTTGGGCCAGCGCATAGGCCACGGCGCCACGCGCCACGGCCACGTCGGGGTTGTCGTTGTGCAGCAGGCGCAACGGTGCGCCGCGCCAAACCCCCAGCGTGTGCTGCAGGCGCTGCACCAGCGCCTGGGCGCGAAACACGCCGCCGTTGAGCAGCAAGGTGTCGGGCAGGGTGGGCCCGTGCTGGCGCAAAAAGTCGGCCAGGTGGCGGGTGATGGCGGGGTCGCGCGCGTAGGGCAGACCAAATTCGACCAGCCCGCCGCGGCCCTGTTGCGCCTGGGCGCTGGCGTCCACCACCGGAAAAAAGCCGTTCACGATGAGTTGCTCAACGTCCTGGCGCGTCAGCGTGACCGAGCGGCTGGCGCCAATCAGGCGGGCGCCACTGCCCAGCAGGGTTACTTGCACCTGCGCCGGGGCGTCAGTGGCCAGCAGTTGTTCTTTGGCGTGGCGGCAGCGCTCCACCAGTTGGGCCAGTTGGCTGGCCGACAGCGGTGCGCTGGCCGGCGCCCCCGCTTGGGTCACCAGCCGGGACTCCACGAGCCGGGCCAGCGCCAGGTCCATGTTGTCGCCACCCAGCATCAGGTGCTTGCCAACGCCGATGCGCGTGAGCTGCGGCGTGCCGCTCTGCCAGTCGACTTGAATCAGGCTCAGGTCGGTGGTGCCACCGCCCACGTCACACACCAGCACCCGCTGGCTGCCGGCCAGGTCGCTGGCCAGCGTGTCGCGGTGGCGCAGCAGCCAGTCGTAAAAGGCGGCCTGCGGTTCTTCCAGCAGGCGCACATCGGGCAAGCCGGCCAGGCGTGCGGCGCTCAGGGTCAGGGCACGGGCGGCTTCGTCAAACGACGCGGGTACCGTCAGCACCAGGTCTTGCTGCTCCAGTGGGGCTTGCGGGTGCTGCCAGTTCCAGGCGTCGCGCACATGGCGCAAGTAGCTGGCGCTGGCCTCCACCGGCGAGACCTTGGGCACCTCGGGCGGTGCGCCCCAGGGCAGGATGGGCGCCAGCCGGTCCACCGCCGGGTGCGACAGCCAGCTCTTGGCACTGGTCACCAGGCGGCCCGGCACTTGCGCGCCCAGGGTGCGCGCCCATTGGCCCATCACTGGTGCGTCGGTGCTGGCGGGCGTGGCCCAGGGCAGCGCGTGGGCGTTGGGCGCCAGTTCATTGGCGCCCGCGTGGTAGCGCACCGAGGGCAGCAGGGGTTGTTGCGCCACTTGGCCGGCGCCTACCGCCTGGTCAATGGCCAGCAGTTCAATGCCGGGCAGCGCCGCGGGCTGGCCCCCGCTGGGCTGGCGCCGGGCATAGGCCACCACAGTGTGCGTGGTGCCCAGGTCAATGCCAACGATGTATTGGCGCATGGTCAGCGCAGGTCAGGCATGGGCGCGTACGTCAAACTCCACCTTCCAGTGCTCGCTGCCCTGGGTGGCCACGGCGGTCAGCGCCAGCGTGCCGGTGTCGGTGGCCACGGCGCGCAGGGTGACCTGCACCACCTCGCCCACCTGGCGGCCCTCGGCGGGCAGGGTGGCCTGAATGTCGCCCAGCTCTTGCAGCTCGTCGGGCTGCCAGAAGTCGAGCAGGGTGCCCAAGGGGTCTTGCCGGCGCACCGACGAGCCAAAAAAGCGCAGGTGCACCGGCTCGCCCACCACCAGGCCGAACTCCTGGGTTGGCAGGTTGGCCTCGATGCCTTCTTCCATGCCAAATGGCGCCACGCACAGCGCCTGCACTGGCGGCTCCAGACCGGGAATGGCCGGCATGCTGGACTCCACTGCCACGTAATAGGCCCGGGCTGTACCGCCCCGAATGCGCACACCCTGGCCGCGGCGCACATAGCCGTAGTAGGCGGCGCCGCGGGCCACGGCCAGGTCCATGTCGGCGCCGGTCAGCATGCGGGCGGGCGCGGCCTGCTCCTCAGCCAGCCACTGGTTCAGCGTGCCCAGGGTGCGTTCCACCAGTACCTCTGACTTGAACACGCCGCCGTTGAACAGCACAGCGGTGGGGTGCAAAAAGCGCGCGTCGGCGGGGGCCTGGCCGGCAAAACCGGCCAGCTCCGCGGTGGCACCGGCCTGGCGCCCGAGCAGGGCAGCCAGGTGGCGGGTGACGCCCGCGTCTTGCGCGTAGGGCAGCCCGAGTTGCGTGAGGCCGCTGCGGGTGCGGCTGGCCGGGCGGGCGGCCGCGTCCACGGCCGGAAAGAAGCCTTCCAGAATGGTGGCGCGCACCTCAGACTGCGTGAGCTCGGTGCGGATGGCGCCACCAATCAGTTTGGCGCCCCGGCTGGGCACCACGATGGGTTGGGTGGCCAGTGTGGCGTCGCTCAGCAGGGCTTCTTTGGCGCCGCGGCAGGCGTAGGTCAGGGCGCGCATTTGCCAGGGGTCCAGCGTTTTGCCCTCGGCGGAGAGCTTGCGCGCCACGATGTGCGCCAGCGTGAGGTCCATGTTGTCACCACCGAGCAGGATGTGGTCGCCCACCGCCACGCGGTGCAGCTCCAGTTGGCCGTCGCGTTCCAGCACGGCCATCAGCGAGAAGTCGCTGGTGCCGCCACCCACGTCCACCACCAGAATGATGTCGCCGGGCTTGACGTCTTTGCGCCAGCGGC
>CAZLRQ010000226.1:0-4186 GCA_964562035.1 uncultured Rhodoferax sp.
CAATCATGGTTTTCAGGTTTTTGTTGGTCGCACAAACAATGGCAATGTCCACATCAACCTCTTTGCCTGCACCTAACGGACTCACCCGCCGGTCTTGCAAAACACGCAGCAGGCGGGCCTGCAAGTGCTTGGGCATGTCCCCAATTTCATCCAGAAACAGTGTGCCACCATTGGCCTGCTGAATTTTGCCAATGGCGCCCTTCTTACGGGCACCCGTGAAGGCACCGTCCTCGTAGCCAAAAAGCTCGGACTCAATCAGATTTTCAGGAATAGAGGCGCAATTGACCGACACGAAGGCGTGCCGCGCGCGCTCAGAGTCGCCATGAATGGCTTGTGCCATCAGGTCCTTGCCAGTGCCCGTCTCGCCCAGAATCATGACGGGAATATCGCGCCCGCGGATGAGGTTAAGTTTGTTGATGACGGCAGACACCTGGGGGTCCCCCGTGTCCAGGTAGCGCAGGCTGGAGAGCTGGACTTTTCGTGCAGGAACAGGCGCCGGCACATGTGTGTCTTGCGGGTGAAACGGCGCCTTGGTGGAGTTGTCCGTGCTTTTCGTCAGGTTGTGACCTGCAAACCACGGGCCCACGGATTTGAATTTCACTTTGGCCCAAACCGATACGCCGTTGTGCAGGCACAGGGGCTGTGGGTCCGATGGATGGCTACTGCATCGCTCGAAGAGGCGCGACATGGCAGTGCCAAATAACGACGAGAAGGTATGTGCCTTGAGTGCGTTGAGTGACAAGCCCAGTTGGAATTGCGCACTCCGGTTGGCCGAGATGAACCGCCCTTCATGCGAGAAAACGATGATCCCTTCCACCAAAGTTCCCAAAAATTCAGAGCGGGTGTGAAAGTGAAGTCGAACCGCTTTGGGAAAAATGTCGGCAAACATGTGGTTCTCGATCATTTGAGCCGACATGCGTACCAGCGCCATGGTGTGTTGGTGAAAGCTGCGGTAGTCTCCACTCACATCCAGCGCGCCAATGACCTCGCCAAAGGGGTCCACGATCGGGGCGCAAGAGCAGGTCAGCAACTTGTTGGCATTCATGTAATGCTGGTTACCGTGAACGATGATGGCCTGCTCTTCTTTGAGTGCCGTGCCAATGGCATTCGTGCCCTTGCTCTTTTCGGACCAGTCCACGCCCGGCAGCAGCGCCACCCGCGATGCTTTTTCCAGAAAATCAGTGTCACCCAAAGAATGCAGCACAAAGCCCTTGGCCGAGGTCAGCAACACCATACTGTGGGTGTTGATGATTTGCTCGTACAAGGTCTCCATGACCGGTGCCGCGTGCTGGAACAGGAAACGGTTCTCGTCCAACGCCTGGGTCAGAACGTTGCCGTCGGGACGTGAAAAATCGGGCTCGTCACCGCTTTCGATGCCAAAAGCACGCGAGCGCTGTTGCGACAGCGCAATCATGCTGCGCTGCTTCTCGTCGTCCATCTCGCTTTCCGGCATGGACCGTACGCGGTCAGCCGTGGGGGTGTAGGTGGCGATAGTCATGATGTCTCCAGAATTTCCCGGGGCAGCATAGCCTCAAGGTCCGTCAGCCACGCCTAATGGGGGCGCTCGGACGCCCTGCGATGTCGGACTATGGCCGGGCATGGTGCCCCGTTGTGTACAAGGTCTATTTTTCAACACAATCCACCCGATTTCCATAACTTCAGATCCTAAAAAATAAGTGAAAACCCTTGTGTGCCCGGCGCAATATTCGATCGGGCGCAAGCAAAAACGGAGCAGTTGAGCCAAATTGGGACACATGAGAAGCTCGGTACAACACGGCATTGATAAATGCAAGACGGCGGTGGGCACTGTCTGGCTGGTCGCCAGTGGTTGGGTTGGGTACTGGCGCGCTTTTTGCATTTAGTCCATCGTAAGACTGTTATTGAGGACACCCTTTTATGCACACCCCCCACCTTTCGGCGCCTCGACGCCTTGTTCGCTCTATAGCCATGTTGGCGGCTGCCTGTTTGATGAGTGGTGCCGCGATGGCCCACGGCGACGTCACCCCGCAATCTGTGGATACCCGAACCCTGCCGCAGCTCGGCGCCAAATGGCTGGACGCCAACCCCTACAGCGCCGGTCCGGCCAACAAGGAGGCGTTGCGCATTGGCACCTCGGCGTACAACCAGAACTGCGCACGCTGCCACGGCCTGGAGGCCATCTCTGGCGGCATGGCGCCCGACCTGCGCAAGTTTGACGCCGAGTGCATGGGCATGGCAGATGAAGCCAAGAAGTCGTCGTGCTTCAAGGAAATGGATGACTTCTACGTCGCCACCGTGCGGCGCGGTCGGGTGCGTGATGGTCGTGTTTACATGCCGCCCTTTGAAGCCGCGCTCTCTCAGGAGGCCATCTGGTCGATTCGGACCTACCTGGAAACACGCCGCGAAGTTGAGTAAAGTCAGTTTGGCAGTTTTTGTATTTCCGGTCATGGCTCGCCATGTTTTCATGCCTACCAAAGGACGCACGTCACATGCCTTTATTCAGTGATTCCAATAGATCAACCCCGTCAGGCAACGGCATTAGCCGACGACAGTCTCTGGGTTTTTTAATGGCTTTGGGTGCGCCCTTGGCACAGGCTCAGACCGAACTCTCTGACTTGGCGAAGATCCGGGCCAATGGCACCTTGAAGGTGGCGCTGTACAAAGACAATGCGCCCTTCTCTGGCGGCCCCGGCAATGACATGACGGGCCTGGACGTGGCCCTGGCCGAGGGGCTGGCCCGGCAGATGCAGCTCAAGCTGTCGCTCTTGCCGTTTGATGCCGGCGAAAAGATGAACGATGACCTGCGCAACATGGTTTGGCGCGGTCACTACATGGGTTACGGTCCGGCCGACATCATGCTGCATGTGCCGGTTGACAAATACCTGATTCAACAAAACCGCCAGGTGCTGATCTTCGCGCCCTACATGCGCCAGGTCCAGGTGTTGCTGCATGACACGCGCAAGCTGGCCGAAGTCAATGGACCAGATGACCTCAAGGGCCATAGCCTGGTGGCCGAACGGGGCACCGGCACCGCCAGCGTGCTGATGGGGCACAGTAGCGGCATGCTGCGTTCGCAAGTGACCTTGCACAACTCCGGCGTGGGTGCCGCCAAAGCCGTGTTGGACGGCCAGGCAACGGCTGCCTACGTGCTGCGTTCCCAAGCGGAGTCCGCCATGGCGCAGGCGGGTGGCAAGCAAGCGCACTGGGCCATGACCTCCATGCCTCTGGCGGGTATTCCTGAAAACGGTTGGCCTTTGGGCATGGCCATCAAGGCCGAAAACAAAGACCTGGGCCAGGCGCTGGAAAGCGCCATGAAAGGCCTGCGCGAGAGCGGCGAGCTGCTGGCCATGTTCCAGAAAAACGGCATGACGCTGACCGCGCCTTGAGGGCGTTTTGACGGTGCGCTTACCGTATTGACCTCCCGCCTGCTCATTGCGGCATCACTTCGATACGCGTCTTGCGGATTGATAACAGTCAAGCCGCAAGGGATTGATGGCGCATCAAATACTGCAGCGTCTTGCAGTTGCAGAAATTTAATTTTCCCTTGCGGGCGCTGATGCCGGCAGCGCCCGCACGCACGCACGCACGGCATCTTGAACTCCCGGGGGTATCCTTATATACTCCCCCTGGTATTTTAAAGGTGCCCTATGAGATCGCTTGCCTCCCCTGACTTCTTCCGGTCCGTCCGCCCTGTTCGTCACCTGCTGCCGTGGGTCGCCGCCTTGCTGGTGTCGGCGTCGCTGGCGCAAGGCGTGGTGTTGGTGCCCACGGTGGCCGCGCAAGTCAGCCCGGTTGGTGCAGGGTTTGAGCTCGATGGTGTTGTTCAACCCGTCAAGCAAAGTACCGTGTCGGTGCAAGCCACGGGCCGGATAGCGTCGCTGACCGTGAAGGCGGGCGACAAGGTGCGGGCAGGTCAACGACTGGCTTCCATTGATGACCGCGAAGCGCAAACCGGGGTTGAGCGCAGCCAGGCACAGGTCGCCCAAGCCCAGGCCGAGTTGCGCAACGCGCAAGCCCAGTTCGACCGAACGCGCGATCTTCAGTCCAAGGGTTTTGTCAGCGCGGCGGCCCTGGACACCGCAGACGCCCAACTCAAGGCGGCGCAGGCTGGCCGCAGCCAGGCCAATGCCGGGGCAAAGCAATCAGCCCTCACGCAAGGTTTTACCGTGGTCACTGCCCCGTTTGATGGCTGGGTGCTGCAAACCCA
>CAZLRQ010000227.1:0-4079 GCA_964562035.1 uncultured Rhodoferax sp.
CCATTTGAAGGCGACGCCGAAGTTGTTCGCACCGACGGCACCCACCGCTGGATCACTTTGCGGGGCGAGGCCACAACCGATGCCGATGGCACCGTTTTAGAGATCCACGGCACGCTGCAAGACATCACCCAGCACCGGCTGGCGAACGAACGGCTGCGGGTGAGCGACTTCGCGCTGCAATCGATTTCGCAAGGCGTGTTGATTGCCGACGCGCACGGCCGGCTGCTGTCGGCCAATCAGTCTTTTTTGACCATCACGGGGTTTAACAAGGACGAGATCCTGGGCAGCACCTGCCATTTTGTGCAGGGCCCGCTGACGGATCAGGCCACCCGGCGGCGCATTCGCGAGGCGGCCCAAAACCAGGAAGAGTTTTCTGGCGAGCTGCTCAATTACCGGCGCGACGGCAGCACGTTCTGGAACGAGCTGACCATTTCGCCTGTGGTTGACGAACAGGGAAAGCTCAGTCACTTCATCGGCATCATTCGCGACATCAGCGCGCGCAAGCAGATTGATGCCGAGCTGCAGCAGCACCGGGACGCGCTGGAGGAGGTGGTGGCGTCACGCACCGCCGAGCTGACCCAGGCGCTGCAGGACAGCATGGCCTCCCGCCAGCGCCTGTTGTTTGAGATCCATGAACACCGGCGCACAGAAGCCAGCCTGCAACACAGCCAGCTCACCCTGAGCCAGGCCGCACGCCTGGCGCAATTGGGCGCTTGGCGCGTCGACTTGCACGACACCCAAAGTGTTCTGAACAACCCGGTGACCTGGTCGGACGAGATGTACCGGCTGCTGGACTACACCCGGCAGGAAACGCCGCGCAGCAGCGCTGAACTGTTTTTTGCACGGGTTCACCCGGACGACCGCGAGGCCCTGCACACCTGTGCCCTGCAGGCCATGGCTGACAAAACCGCCTGGCAGGCCGAATACCGGCTCGTGCAAGCTGACGGCGCTGTGCGCTGGGTGGTGGAGGCTGGCGAGTTTGTCTTTGACATCAAAGGCACGCCCATGTCCATGCACGGTGCGGTGAAAGACATCACCGAGCAGCGGCGCACAGAGCACCAACTGCGCGACAGCGAAGCCAGCCTGCACCAGGCCCTGCAGGGCGCCCGTGCGGCCTGCTATGAGTGGACGCTTGAGACGCACGCCGAAATCTGGTCTGACGAATACTGGGGGCTGGTCGGGTTGATGCCCAACGTCACGCCGGCAAGTTACGAAGCGTGGTTGGCGGTGGTGCATCCGGATGACCGGGACCGCATCACGGCGCTGGCCGATGCCGCCGTTTTGCAACGGACCGACTACGAAATCGAATGGCGGGTGAACCTGCCGGACAACCAGCCCGTGCGCTGGTTGCTGGACCGCTGCCAGCCGGTGACCGAGCCCGACGGCCGCGTGCTGCGCTACCGCGGCATTGTGATTGACATCACCGAACGCAAACAAGCCGAACTGAGCCTGGACCGCTACCTTGAGCGCTTGGAGGACCGGGTGGCTGAGCGTACCGCCGAGTTGTCTTATGCCGAAGAAAAGCAACGCCGGCTCAACCGCGCCTTGCGACTGCTGAGCGAGTGCAATATTGCCATGGTGCGGGCCACCAGCGAGCAGCAACTCTTGACGGACCTGTGCCGGCTCATCGTCACCACCGGGGGTTACCGCATGGGCTGGGTGGGGGTGGTGGAGCACGATGCGGCCAAATCCATCCGCATGGTGGCGCAGTCGGGCGAGCATGAGGACTACTTTCTGACGGCACCCGTGAGCTGGGACGCCACCCAAGCCATGGGACAAGGCCCGATGGGCATGGCGGTCAGAACGGGCGTGACCCAGATCAACGCCGACTACGCCAGCCCTCACATGCAGCCCTGGCGGGAGGCGGCCCTCCAGCGTGGCTACCGTGCCAGCATGGCGCTGCCGATCTGCATTGACCAGAAGGTGTGGGGCCTGTTGGCGCTGTACTCGGGCGAGCCACAAACCTTTGGCGCCACCGAGGTGCAACTGCTGGAAGAGCTGGCCAGTGACATGGCCTACGGCCTGCAGTCCCTGCGCGCCCGAAGCGAACTGGAAAAGTACCACCAGCAACTGGAAGACCGGGTGACGGCGCGCACGCACGAAATTGCCTCGCTCAACACCGCCCTGGAGGCCAAGGCCCGCGATGCTGACGCCGCCAACCGCGCCAAGAGCACCTTTCTGGCCACCATGAGCCATGAGCTGCGCACCCCACTCAATGCCGTTGTCGGCCTGACCGGGTTGTTGACGGAGACGCTGACCGAGCGCCGCCAGCGGGACTATGCGGACAAGATCCAGCTCTCGGCCAAAGCCTTGCGGGCGCTGGTGGACGATGTGCTGGACTACGCCAAGATTGAAGCCGGCGCACTCACCCTGGAGCACGCGCCCTTTTCACTGAACGCCATCCTGCGCGTGGTGGCAGCGGTGGTGAGTGTGGGCGTGCGCGACAAGCCCATTGAGGTGCTGTTTGACGTGAAACCCGACGTGCCCGACAGCTTCATGGGCGACGGCTTGCGACTGCAGCAAATTTTGCTCAACCTGAGCAGCAACGCGGTCAAGTTCACGGAGTCGGGGGTGATCGTGGTGTCCGTGCGCTGCGTGTCACAGGACGACGCCCGGGCCACGCTGATTTTTTGTGTGCGCGACACCGGCATCGGTATTCCCAGCGCACAACTGGGGCCGATTTTTGACGTGTTCACCCAGGCCGGCCACGCCACCAGCCGCGTCTACGGCGGCACCGGGCTGGGCCTGGCCATCAGTGCGCGGCTGGCCGACCTGATGGGCACCGAGATTGAAGCCGACAGCGCACTGGACTGGGGCAGCGAGTTTCGCTTCACCCTGAGCCTGGACCGGGCGCCAGCGCCCGCCGCCACCGCCGGACCCGACGTGCCCGCCGCACTGAACGTGCTGGTCATTGACGACCACGCCATGGCGCGCGACATTCTGTTGCAAACCTGTACCGCGCTGGGTTGGCGAGCCCATGGCGTGGGCAGCGCCGAAGCGGGCTTGCAGGCGCTGCGCGACAGCGTGGCCCAGGCGGCCGACTACGACCTGGTCTTGCTGGACTGGCGCATGCCCGGTACCGACGGTCTGGCCATGCTGCGCCAAGCCTACGCCGCCCCCGACATTCGCCTGCCGATCGTGGTGCTGATGACCTCGGTGTTTGAGCTGGAGCAGGCTGCGGCCGCCAGTGACGACCTGGTGCTGGACGGCATCACCACCAAGCCTGTCACGCCGGCCAGCCTGACAGAGGCCGTGGCGCGGGCCTTTGCCAACGAGTTTCAGGGCCTGCTGCCAGCCCCCCTGAGCGCCGACCGACGCCTGCAGGGCATGCGACTGCTGGTGGCCGACGACAACGACATCAACCGGGAAATGATGACGCACATCCTCGTCCACGCCGGCGCCGAGGTCACCACAGTGGTCAATGGCCAGGAAGCCGTCGAGGCGGTGCGCCCGCAACATGCCCGCTTCGACGCGGTGCTGATGGACATTCAAATGCCCCTCATGGACGGCTACGAGGCCACCCGCTATATCCGCGAGCAACTGGGCCGCACCGACCTGCCCATCGTCGCGGTAACCGCTTTTGCGCTGCCGGAAGATCGGGAAAAGTCCCGCCGGGCCGGCATGGTCGCGCATGTGGTCAAGCCACTGAGCATTGAAGAGTTGATGGACATTCTGGTGCAGCACCGCAAGCAGCCCTCTAGCGCAGCGTCAGACCCGGGGTCGGCCAAAGAGTCTGGTGCCGACCTGCTGTCGCCCGTACTGAACCTGCCGGCCGCACTCAACGCCTTTGGGGGCGACCTGGGGCCGTACCGCACCTTGCTGCACAAATTCATCGCCCAGCACAGCAACGATGCCGCCGAGGCCGCCCGCCTGTGGCGCACCCAGGCCCCGCAAGAGGCCGCGCAACGGGTACACGACCTGCGCGGCATGGCCGGCATCCTGCACGCCACCACGCTGGCCCAGCGCGCCGCCACCACTGAAGACGCGCTGCGCGGCCTCAAACCGGCCGACCTGCCCCGACTGTTTGACGAGCTGCAGGCCGCCATAGACCAGGTTGCGGCGGCGGTTGAGGCCTTGCA
>CAZLRQ010000228.1:0-4063 GCA_964562035.1 uncultured Rhodoferax sp.
TCATGGCCTATGACCATGCCAAACGCACCGTCAAAAACCCGTCGCGTCCCTTTGGTGAAGGCGCTTACGAAGGCTTGGTGGCCCCCGAGTCGGCCAACAACGCCGCCGTGCCGGGCGCCTACATTCCCATGATGACGCTGGGCATTCCCGGCGATGCGGTGACCGCCGTGATCATTGGCGCCATGTACATCCACGGCCTCAAGCCCGGCCCGATGTTGATGATCGAGACCCCGCACTTGTTCTGGTTCCAGGTGGGCGCCTTGACGCTGGCCAACTGCTTTTTGCTGATTTTTGGCCTGACCGGCATCAAGCTGTTTGCCAAGATTGTCGAAACGCCCAAGCCCATTTTGTTGCCCCTGATTTTGGTGCTGTCGGCAGTGGGTGCCTACGCCATCAACAACAACCCGGTCGATGTGTACTGGATGCTGGGGTTTGGCGTGTTGGGCTACTTCTTGAAGATGTATGGCTTCCAGGTGGGTCCGGTGATTCTGGGCATGATTTTGGGTCCGATGATGGACAAGTCGTACCGCCAGGCGATGATCTCGGTCGAGGGAGATGTGGGCCGCTTTGCCGGTGAGTTTTTCACCTCGCCGCTGTCAGCCATCATCTTGTTGGCCCTGACGCTGACCATCGTCACGCAAACCCAGTGGTGGAAACGCCTGCGCGGCCGGGCCTGAGGTTATCGACGGGATGAGCGCCTTGTTTGACGGTTTTTTGTCCACGGCCGAGGCGGTCGAGGTGTTCAGCGAGCGCCGCTTTCTGGCCGCGATGCTTCAGTTTGAAGCCTCGCTGGCCCGGGCCCAGGCGGCGGCCGGGCTGATTCCCGAGGCCGCCGCCGCATCCATCATGCGCACCTGCCAGGTTGAGCTGTTTGATGTGGCCAAGATCATGCGCGAGAGCGCACGGGCCGGTAGCGTGGCGCTGCCGCTGGTCAAAATTCTCAAAGAAACGGTCGCCCTCTTTAACCCGGAGGCCGCCCGTTTCGTCAATTTTGGCAGCACCAGCCAGGACGCGATTGACACCGCCATGGTGCTGGTGACCCGCGATGCGCTGGCGCTGATCCGCACCGATGTACACAAAACAGTGACTGCGCTGCTGGCCCTGGCCGAGCAGCATGCCGAGACGCCTTTGCTGGCGCGCACCCTCATGCAGCCCGCCAGCGTCACCAGCTTTGGGCTGACCTGTGCCGGCTGGGCGGCGCCCCTGGTGCGCAGCCTGGCGCGCACCGACCGGGCCGCTGTGGATGCCCTGCAGTTGCAGTTGGGTGGCACGGTGGGCACGCTGGAAAAAATGCAGGACCAGGGCGATGCGGTGGCCACCCTGATGTCGCGTGAGTTGGCCCTGCGCTTGCCGGTGGCCTGCTGGCACACCCAGCGCGACGAGTGGGTGGCGCTGGCCAGTGAGCTGGCCTTGCTCACTGGCAGCCTGGGCAAGCTGGCCAAAGACATTGCACTGATGAGTCAGTTTGAAATTGCCGAGGTGGCCGAACCGGTGGAGGCTGGTCGAGGTGGCCCGCCCGGCATGCCGCACAAGCACAACGCGGTGGCGTCCATGGTGGCGCTGGCCGCTGCGCAACGCGTGCCACAGCGCCTGGCGGTGTTGCTGGGCGCCATGCCGCAAGAGTTTGACCGGGCCCTGGGGGCCTGGCAGGCCGAGTTGGCGGAGTGGCCCCAGTTGGTGATGGCGGTGCATGGCAGCGCCCGCGCCATGGCACAAGTCGTACCGCACTTGCAGGTGAACACAGCACGCATGTGCAGCAACCTGGAGGCGGTGCGCGCCAGCCTGCCCAAGGCCGCGGCCGACGAGTGGTTTAACCCCGACCTGGTTCACCAGGCAGCCCGGCTAACCCGGCGGCAAGTGGCGGCCCTGCGTGCCAAGTTGTCGGCGGACCCCATGCGGGTCGTCCATTGAGTACCGTTCGCCCGGCGCCCAAGTCTGGCGCAACCTTTACCGTGCTCTTGATGCTGCTGCTGGGCGCCCAGCCGGTGGCCAGTGACCTGTATTTGCCGGGCTTGCCCGCCATTGCGCGGGAGCTGGGTTCGGCCAGCAGCAGCCTGACGGTGTTCATGCTGGCGTTTGGCGTGGGGCAGTTGATTTGTGGCTGGCTGGCGGACCGGTTTGGCCGGCGGCCCGTCTTGCTGGGGGGCTTGGCGTGGTACGCCGTGTGCGCGGTGGCCTGCGCACTGGCACCGTCAATCACCGCTTTGACCGTGGGGCGGGCCTTGCAGGGCTTGGCCATGGCCGCCATTTTGGTGTGCGCGCGCGCCGCCGTGCGCGACCTTTATGCCGCCAGCGACGGCCCGCGCGTGATGGCGCGGGGCATGTCGGGTCTGGGCGTGATTGCTTTGCTGGCCCCGTTGCTGGGTGCACTGGTGGTTCAGGTGGCCGGTTGGCGCTGGACGCCGGTGTGCATGGCGGTGTATGCGCTGGCGGTGTTAGCGGTGTGCTGGCGGTTTTTTGGCGAGACGCGCCAAGTCGCCCCCGGCACCACCCAGGGCCGCGTGATTGATGTGCTGCGCAGCCGCAGCTTCTGGGCCTGGACCAGCGTGGCCACCACCACCTATGGCGGTCTGTTTTGCTTTTTGCTGCTGTCACCCGCCATCTACATTGACTACCTGGGGCTGTCCCCCATGGCCTATGGCTGGGTGCCGGCCAGCGGGTCGTTGATGTATTTTTTGGGCACCAGCGGCTGCCGTGCCCTGCTGGCGCGGCACACGCCCATGCGCGTGGTGCAACTGGGGTCGCTGCTGAGCCTGGGCGGCGCCCTGATCCAGTTGGCCAGTGTGCTGTGGACGCCGCACAGCCTGTGGTTTTTGCTGGTGGGGCACTGGGTTTTTACGCTTGGCCACGGCATTCACCAGCCCTGCGGCCAGGCCGGTGCGGTGGGTGATTTTCCGCACCTGGCCGGTCGGGCGGTGGCCTGGTCGGGCTTTGTGATGATGGCGGTGGCGTTTCTGGTGGGGCAAACCGTGATGCGCTTCATGGACAGCAGCAACACCCATGGCGCGTGGCCGCTGCTGGTGCCCATGCTGATCTCGGGCGTGGGGCTGGTGCTGATTGCCTTTGTCTTGCTGCCCAGCTTGCCCGGGCCGGCGCCACGCACCCGCCAGGCCTGAAATGCCGTGACGGACGTCAGCGGGTAGTCCCGGATTATCAGGTTATGATTGCTATTTTTAAGATAGCTACTAGTGCATACCCTATAAGGGCTAGAGCCATAAAACACTGTATTTTTGGATGAAATGAGGGGCTGGCTGTCAAACACAAGTCCTGACCCAGCGCAAGAAGCCGCACCGCACTCTGCCTTGATAATTCTGGCCTTTGGCGTTTTGCCCGTGTTGCCTTGGCGTACCGGCGCCGTGGGCCACCCGCGCGCTTGGTCCGGCTTTTTCACCTGAACCACCTTATGACGACCGCCACCCTGCGCACCCCTGAACTGCTGGCCCCGGCTGGCTCCCTGGCCATGCTGGAAACTGCCATGGCGTTTGGCGCCACCGCCGTCTATGCCGGCCAGCCGCGCTACAGCCTGCGCGTGCGCAACAACGATTTCGGCAACATCGAGGTCTTGAAGCAAGGCATTGACCGGGCGCATGCGCTGGGCAACAAGTTCTTTCTGGTGTCCAACATCTTTCCGCACGACAACAAGATCAAGAGTTATGTGCAAAACATGGCGCCGGTGGTGGCCCTCAAGCCCGACGCCATGATCATGTCCGACCCCGGCCTGATCATGATGGTGCGCGAGACCTGGCCCGAGATGGAGATTCACCTCTCGGTGCAGGCCAACACGGTCAACTCGGCGGCCGTCAGGTTCTGGAAAAGCGTGGGCGTGAGCCGGGTGATCTTGTCGCGCGAGTTGTCGCTGGACCAGGTGGCCCAGATTCGGCAGGAATGCCCGGACACCGAACTGGAGGTGTTTGTGCACGGCGCCTTGTGCATCGCCTACTCGGGCCGCTGCCTGCTGTCGGGCTACTTCAACCACCGCGACGCCAACCAGGGCAGTTGCACCAATTCGTGCCGTTGGGACTACAAAACCCAGCCCGGCGTGGTGGACGCGTCGGGCGACATC
>CAZLRQ010000229.1:0-4000 GCA_964562035.1 uncultured Rhodoferax sp.
ACTGAACACGGCGGCCAGCAGCGGCATGGTGATCACACCCGCCCAGAAACGCGGCGCCAAAATGCGCTTGACCGGGTCCACCGCCATCATTTCCATCACGCTGATTTGCTCGCCAGCTTTCATCAAACCAATTTCTGCCGTGAGCGAGGTGCCCGCCCGCCCGGCAAACAACAGCGCGGTCACCACCGGCCCGAGTTCACGCACCAGGCTGAGCGTGACCAGCAAGCCCAGTGCCTCAGATGAACCGTAGCGCTGCAGCGTGTAGTAACCCTGCAAGCCAAACACAAAGCCCACAAACAGGCCGGACACCGCAATGATGGCCAGCGAATAATTGCCCAAAAAGTGAATCTGGTCCCGAATCAGACCAAACCGCTTCAGGCTCCCCCCCAAGGTGGTCAGCAAACGAACGAACAAGCGTGCGCCGAGGCCCATATCGGCCAACTGGCGACGCGCAGAAAAGCCGATGTCGGCAGGCTTGTACCAGCTCATGAGGACACGCTCACACCAAAGTCATCGGCCACCGAGGGGCCAGGGTAATGAAAACGCACGGGGCCATCCGACAGGGCGTTGACATACTGGTAGACCAGCGGATCGGTGCTTTGCCGCACATGCTCCGGTGTGCCTTCGGTGGCAATCTTGCCGTTGGCCAGGATGATGACGTGGTCGGCAATGGCAAAGGTTTGCTCCAGCTCATGCGAGACAAACACACTGGTCAGGCCCATGGAGTCGTTCAATTCACGAATCAGCCGGGCGGCGGTGGCCAGCGAAATCGGGTCCAGGCCCGAGAACGGCTCGTCGTACATCACCAGCTCCGGGTCCAGGGCAATGGCGCGCGCCAGGGCAATGCGTCGGGCCATGCCGCCTGACAGGTCGCTGGGCATCAGGTCACGGGCCCCGCGCAAGCCCACGGCGTTGAGCTTCATCAGCACGATGTCGCGGATCAGGGCCTCGGGCAAATCGGTGTGCTCACGCAAGGGAAAGGCCACGTTTTCAAACACTGACAGATCGGCAAACAGGGCACCAAACTGGAACAACATGCCCATGCGCCGCCGGGCGGCGTAGAGCTGGGCCTGGTCCATGGGGGTCACGTCCTGACCGTCAAACAGCACCTGCCCGGACTGCGCCCGGTTTTGCCCCCCAATCAAACGCAGTATGGTGGTCTTGCCACCGCCCGAGGCACCCATGAGCGCCGTCACTTTGCCGCGCGGCACCGACAGGGAAATGTTGTCCAGAATCACCCGCTCACCGTACCCAAACGTGAGGTTTCGCAATTCGACCAAAGATTCTGCAGAGGATGAGGGCATATAAAAAAGAAAGGCCGGGGTATGCCCGGCCTTTGGATCATACGGGATTACACCTATTTCCCGGTTTGCGCTGTCGTATTAGCACGACATCAGCGAGGCAAATCGCTAAAGCCCATCAGGAATTCATCCACCGAGCGGGCGGCCTGCCGGCCCTCGCGAATGGCCCACACCACCAGGCTTTGGCCGCGGCGAATGTCACCTGCGGCAAACACTTTGGGCACGTTGGTGGCGTAGCCGCCCGTGAACTCGGTGCTGGCCTTGGCGTTGCCACGGGCGTCCTTGTCGATACCAAAAGCGTCCAGGACCGATGCGACCGGGCTGACAAAGCCCATGGCCAACAGCACCAAATCGGCCTTGTAGGTTTTCTCGGTACCAGGAATCTCGACCAATTTGCCGTCTTTGAGCTCGGTGTGGACCGTGGTCAAACCGGTAACCCTGCCTTTTTCACCCAAAAACTCTTTGGTGGACACGGCGAACTCGCGGGTGCAACCTTCGTCATGGCTGGAGCTGGTGCGCAACTTCATGGGCCAGTAAGGCCAGGTCATGGGGCGGTTTTCTTCGACCGGGGGCTGGGGCATGACCTCAAACTGGGTCACGCTGACCGCACCGTGGCGGTTGCTGGTGCCCACGCAGTCGGAGCCGGTGTCGCCACCGCCAATGACGATGACGTTCTTGCCATCGGCACGCAACTGGCCCTTGACCTTGTCACCCGCGTTGACCTTGTTTTGCAAGGGCAAAAACTCCATGGCGAAGTGAATGCCATCCAGGTCGCGGCCCGGCACAGGCAAATCACGCGACTGCTCGGCACCACCGGTCAGCAGCACCGCGTCAAAGTCTTTTTGCAACTGGGCGGGTGTGATGGTTTCTTTGGCCCAGTTGATGACCTTGGAGCCCTTGGGCAGGTCACCCACCATCACCCCGGTGCGGAAGGTCACGCCCTCTTTTTGCATCTGCTCAACACGGCGGTCAATGTGTGACTTCTCCATCTTGAAGTCAGGAATGCCGTAGCGCAGCAAGCCGCCCACACGGTCATTCTTCTCAAACAGCGTCACGTCGTGGCCGACACGCGCCAACTGCTGTGCCGCCGCCATGCCCGCCGGGCCGGAGCCCACCACGGCAATTTTCTTGCCCGTCTTGTGCTTGGCCGGCCGTGCTTCCACCCAGCCCTCGGCCCAGGCGCGGTCGATGATGGCGTGCTCGATCGACTTGATGCCCACCGCGCCGTCGTTCACATTCAGCGTGCAAGCCGCCTCGCACGGGGCGGGGCAGATGCGGCCTGTGAACTCAGGGAAGTTGTTGGTGCTGTGCAGCACGGTGATGGCGTTCTTCCAGTCACCCGTGTACACCAGGTCGTTGAAGTCCGGAATGATGTTGTTCACCGGGCAACCGCTGTTGCAAAACGGCGTGCCGCAGTCCATGCAACGCGCGGCTTGCACCTTGGCCTGCTGGTCGTCCAGGCCAATGACAAACTCTTTGTAATTCTTCAAGCGCTCGGCGACAGGCTTGTAGCCCTCTTCAAGCCGCTCAAATTCCATAAAGCCAGTGACTTTTCCCATGATGCTGATCCTGATAAGTTGAGACAACCGGCCTTACTTGGCAGGGGCTGCTTCTTTTTTAGTAGCTACTTGCGCACGGCTGGTAAGGGCTTTAGCCTCTTTTCGTGCATGAATCTCACCCAGAGCACGTTTGTACTCCAGCGGGAAGACCTTGACGAACTTCAGGCGGGATTCAGCCCAGGTGTCCAGCAACTCGCGCGCACGCTTGCTGCCGGTCCAGCGGTTGTGGTCTTCCAGCAGCTTGCGCAACTGGGCTTCGTCACTGAGGCCACGGTGCCAGATGGCTTTGTCCATGGTGGCTTCCTGCTCTGCCGCCGTCAGCACCTTGTCCATGGACACCATGGCCGTGTTGCAACGCTTGCCGAACTGGCCGTCCTCGTCGTACACATAGGCAATACCGCCGCTCATGCCGGCTGCAAAGTTGCGCCCGGTTTTACCCAGCACCGCCACGGTACCGCCGGTCATGTACTCGCAACCATGGTCGCCCGTGCCTTCCACCACCGTGGTCGCACCGGACAGGCGCACCGCAAAACGCTCGCCGCCCACGCCGCTGAAGAACGCTTCACCGCTGGTCGCACCGAACATGACGGTGTTGCCAACGATGGTATTGCGAATGGCTTCGCCGCGGAAGTCGATGCTGGGGCGCACCACAATCCGACCGCCCGAGAGGCCCTTGCCGGTGTAGTCATTGGCATCGCCAATGAGGTACATGGTGATGCCCTTGGCCAGGAAGGCGCCAAAGGACTGGCCGCCAGTGCCCTCTAACTGGATGCGGATGGTGTCATCCGGCAAGCCTTCGGGGTGCACCTTGGTCACCGCGCCGGAGAGCATGGCGCCCACGGAACGGTTCACATTGCGCGCGACTTCCATGAACTGGACTTTTTCGCCCTTGTCGATGGCCGCACGGCTCTTGGCAATCAGCACGTTGTCCAGCGCTTTTTCCAGACCGTGGTCCTGGGTGAGCGTCTGGAAGCGCGGCACGTCAGCGGGCACAGGCGGCATGGCGAACAAGCGGTTGAAGTCCAGGCCGCTGGCTTTCCAGTGCTCAATGCCTTGGCGCATGTCCAGCAAATCGGCACGGCCAATCAGGTCGTCGAACTTGCGAATACCCAACTGGGCCATGATCTGGCGCACTTCTTC
>CAZLRQ010000230.1:0-3956 GCA_964562035.1 uncultured Rhodoferax sp.
GAGATATTGGGCTGCGCCAGCACCAGTTGCGTGCACTCTTTCAGGCGCTGGCTCAGCACCGGGTGCTGCCAGTAGGCCAGCGCTTCAGCGGCTGATGCCAGGGCGTAATGCCGGGCAATCGGGCTCTTACCCAAGCCTTTGAGCTGGGGGAAGACAAACCACATCCAATGGCTGGTTTTCTCACCCAGCGCCAATTCATTGCAAGCAGTCTCGAAAATCAGGTCTTGCGCTTCGACAAAGCGGGCTAGACCCTGTGTGGTCAGGTTCATCATGGGGCTTTCTTCGTTGATCAGTGCATGGTCAGATTCTGAAGTCAGGCCATGACATGCTTATAACTGACCCGGCTGCCAGCGTTAGAGCAACAAGGCATTGCGCGTCACGCTCACCCAACTCGGTGCCATGGCCGCACCCACCACCACACCAATCACTTTTTAAACGCGTTTGGGACAAGCCTGTGGAAAATTTTGGAACAAGTGGCAGCTTATCCACAGAGAAATGCACAGACGTCTTTTTATCCAGATTCCGGGTACATCAAAGAAGCAGGGACGCCCACATGGGTTAACAGCCGCTAAGTCCTTGATATTGAAAAAGATTAAGCACTTGTCCACACAAAAGCGCGATCCTTATCTACTACTACTATGTATTCATAGAATCAATAATAAAGAATAGAACAACATCCGCATTTCCAATCCCGCCGGGTATCACCGGCAGCAAAAACAGTCATTTTGCTATTTAAATAATAGCTATATATCCAGATTGGATAAGGGCTAAAGCCCAATTTTGTTTAATTTTTTCCCGGTTTCCATCGTTTGAGCAGCAAGGCATTGCTCATCACGCTCACTGAGCTCAGTGCCATGGCCGCGCCCGCCACCACCGGGTTCAAAAAACCAAATGCCGCCAGTGGAATGCCAGCCACGTTGTAGGCAAAGGCCCAAAACAGGTTTTGTTTGATCTTGGCCACGGTGCGTGCCGAAATGGCCAGTGCTGCGGCTACCAGCAGGGGGTCACCTCGCATGAGGGTGATGCCGGCGGCGTGCATGGCCACATCGGTACCGCCATTGGGGTTGGCCATGGCCATGCCAACATCGGCTGCGGCCAGCGCGGGCGCGTCGTTCACGCCATCGCCCACCATAGCCACGGTGTGACCGCCCGTTTTGAGCGCCATGACCTTGGCTGCCTTGTCGCCAGGCAGTACCTCGGCCATGACTTCGCCCTCTTCCGGGCGCAGGCCCAGTCGGCGGGCCATGGCATAGGCGGCACCCTGGTTGTCGCCAGAAATCATGACCACTTTCAGACCCAGCGCCCTCAGGGACGAAATCGCTTCTTGAGCACCTGGCTTGGGTTCGTCGCCAAAAGCCATGAGCGCACACAAGGAAAGACCCGTGGCGGTGCGCTCAGCGATGGCTGAGACCGTGGCCCCCTGGTCTTGCAGCGCACGGGCATTTGCAGCCACCAGGCTCAAGTCAACGCCCAGTTCGGCCATCCAGCGCAGGCTGCCGATGAGAAAGTGACGGCCTTCGACCCCGCCTTCGGTGCCCCGGCCTGGCACGGCGCGCACATCAGTCGGGGGCTGGAGGGGGATGCCTTTGGCTTGGGCGTGCTGCACCACGGCCTGAGCCAGCGGGTGTTCGCTACCGCTTTGCAAGCTGGCCGCGCAGCGCAACACCTCATCAGCCGCCATACCGGGGGTCGGTAGCAAGGCGGTCAGCACTGGCCGCCCTGCGGTGAGCGTGCCGGTTTTGTCAAACGCCACCACGTCAACCTTGTGCGCCAGCTCCAGCGCCTGGGCGTCCTTGATCAAAATACCATGCTGCGCCGCCACGCCCGTGCCCGCCATGATGGCTGCCGGCGTGGCCAACCCCAAGGCACAGGGGCAGGCAATGACCAGCACCGCCACGGTGTTGATCAGCGACGCCTCAAACGAGTGACCCGTCAGCCACCAGCCCAACAAAGTGATCAAGGCAATCACCAGCACCACAGGCACAAACACCGCGCTCACCTGGTCCACCATGCGTTGAATGGGCGCTTTGGCGGCCTGGGCGTCTTCGACCAGGCGGATGATGTGGGACAGCACGGTGTCAGTGCCTACCGCCTTCACCAGCATGACCACCCGGCCCTCCCCGTTGATCGAGCCGCCCGTCAGCGCTGCGCCCGTGTCTTTGGCCACGGGCAGTGGCTCGCCGGTCAGCATGGACTCGTCGACCTGGGTCTGGCCTTCCAGCAGCGTGCCATCCACCGGAAAGCGTTCGCCGGGTTTAACCACCAGACGGTCACCCACCAGCACCTCGGCCACGGGCACGTCCACCTCGCCGTCCAGCCCGATCAGGTGTGCCATGTCGGGTCGCAGCGCGTGCAAAGCCCGAATGGCCGAGGTGGTTTGGCGTTTGGCGCGGGCTTCCAGCCACTTGCCCAGCAACACCAGGGTAATGACCAAGGCTGACCCTTCAAAGTACAAGTGCACCATGCTGCCCGCCTCGGCTGTGAGCCACAGCCACACCGACAAGGCCCAGCCAGCCGTGGTGCCAATGGCCACCAGTAAATCCATATTGCCGCTGAAGGCCTTCAGGGCGTGCCAGCCGGCTTTGTAGAAGCGCGCGCCCAGAATGAACTGCACCGGCGTGGCCAGCAAAAATTGCCACAGCGCCGGCAGCATCCAGTGCTGACCCAGCAAATCGCCCACCATGGGCAACACCAGCGGCAGGGACAAAGCCAGGCCTATAGCGACCGGTGCAAAACCAGCCCAAGGCGACGCGTCTGCCGCGTCAATGGCCGCTTCGGCGGCGCGCGGCTCGTAACCGGCGTCACGCACGGCACGGCGCAACCGGGCTTCCAGCGGTCCCCCGGGCGCCACCACAATGCGCGCCGACTCGGTGGCCAGGTTGACCGTGGCGCTTTGTACGCCGGGCACTTTTTTCAGGGCTTTTTCAACCCGTGCCACGCACGAAGCGCAGGTCATGCCACCAATGCCGATGTCCAGCGTGTCCGTGCTGGCCGCAGATGAGGAGGGAGTGGAGTCAGTGTTCATGGGCAATAGCCTAATCCTTCTCCCCATGGGAAGGTCAAGAAGAGTTGGATGGGGACAATGCGCTTGACTCTCCCATGATGGGAGGGTTCAGACTATGCTCTTGATCATCTTTTTGAAGGAAACCTGCACATGAACCAAACATTTACCGTCACGGGCATGACCTGTGGCCATTGCGAAAAGGCCGTGACCCGCGCCATCAAAGAACTTGATCCGCAAGCCGAAGTCAGCATTGACCGGGCCGCCAACCAGGTGGTGGTGCAATCTGGCCAGCCCCGTGAGGCCCTGGCGGCCGCCATGGTCGAAGAAGGTTACGCCGTCGCGGCATGAGCCCCACCACCCAGACCGCTGCAGCGGCGGATGTGCTGGCGGACCAGTCCTGGCCCGTGGCCATTGGCGTGGCGGCGAGTTTGTCCCGGGTGTCGGCCAAGATGGTGCGGCATTACGAATCGCTGGGCCTGCTGGCGCCCGTGGCGCGCACGGACAGCGGCTACCGCCAGTACACCCAGGCCGATGTGCGCACGCTGCAGTTCATCAAGCGCGGGCGCGAACTGGGCTTTGCCATGGCCGAGATTGCCGAGCTGGTGAGCTTGTGGCACAACCGCCAGCGCGCCAGTGCCAGCGTCAAGCACATCGCCCAAAAGCATGTGGACGACCTGGCCCAGCGCATTGAAGCCATGCAGGCCATGCAGCGCACGCTCAGCACGCTGCTCACCCATTGCCAGGGCAATGAGCGACCCGACTGCCCCATACTGGACGATCTCTCGGGCTTTATTCGCTAACTATTTAATAGCTACTAGCGCTTACTGCATAAGGGCTATTGGCACTTTTAGCATAAAAATAAGGACCCCATGCCGATGCCACCCGGACACCCTGCCGACCTTTACCCTGCTTTGGCCCAGGTGCTGCCCAGCCTGGGCGAGCTGGGTGCCGC
>CAZLRQ010000231.1:0-3956 GCA_964562035.1 uncultured Rhodoferax sp.
AGCGCAAGGAGGCTTCGAGGTCGGTCACCCGGACCATGGTGTGTAGGTATTTCATGCGCTCTACTTTAGCGCCCCAATGCCTTGAGCCGCGCGGGCTCGACGATTTCAATCCAGTAGCCATCCGGGTCTTTGATGAAGGCCACGTCCTTCATCTTGCCTTGGTCCGGACGTTTGACAAACGCGACTTCATTTTTGTCAAACCACGCCGTGGCGGCATCCAGGTCGGGCACAGAAAAGCAGAGGTGGCCAAAGCCTTGGGGCTGGGCGTTGCCGTCGTGGTATTTGAAATCGGGGTCGTTTTCTGTGCCCCAGTTGTGGGTGAGCTCCAGAATGCCGCGCTGGGCAAAAGTCCAGGCCGTGCGCTCACCAACGTCTTCAGGCGCGCTTTCACCCTCAACGCTGCGGTGCAGAAAATAGAGCGAAAACTTCATCTCGGGGAAGTCCAGCTTGCGCAGCACGCGCATGCCCATGACGCGGGTGTAAAAGTCCAGCGCCACTTGCGGATCTTTCACGCGCAGCATGGAGTGGTTGAAGACAAAACCCTGGGTGGCATCCGCGGGGCTGGCACTCACGCCGGGGTAGTTTTCAGTGGTGAAACTCATGGAAACAGGTTCTTTCAAAATAGTGGAATGACGCGCGGGTGGCACGCCACTGGTTGGATTCAAGGCGCCCCGTACTGCGATGGGAAAGGCAATTACCTGCCCACCGCCGCCAAGGGCTTTGGGGCGGGTTCGAACACTGGCAGCCGGCTGGGGTTGTTGATCACCGCCAGTGCGGGCGAGGTTTGGCTTTGCTGCTTCTCCAGTGCCAGCATGCAGCGCCGCAGGTAGCGCATGCTGGTCACCCTTAAAAACGAGGCAAAGTTGGGCACCTCGCCCCGGTGGGCCAAGATTTCATCGTGAAACTTGGCGATGAGCGCATTGGTGGTGCAGCCCTCGTCCTCGGCCATTTCAGCCAGGATGTCCCACACCATGTTTTCCAACCGCAGGCTGGTCAGCACGTTTCTGATGCGCACCGTCCGCGAGCGCTGCTCGTACTGAATGGGATCGGCTTTGACGAAATATTCACACATGGCGCGCTCCAGCATCAAAAAAGAACATGTTAAATCGCACGGGCCGTCATCTGCTGGGCAATGTAGTCCGCCTGGCGAATGGCCAAGGTGACGATGGTCAGCGTGGGGTTTTCTGCGCCACCGGTGGTGAATTGGCTGCCGTCGCTGATGAACAGGTTGGGAATGTCATGCGTTTGGCCCCACTTGTTCACCACGCCATCTTGGGCCCGCGCGCTCATGCGGCTGGTGCCCATGTTGTGGGTGGACGGGTACGGCGGCGTGCGGAAAGACTTGATGGAGCCAGCCGCCTCATAGAGGCGCTCCGCCTGGGTGAAGGCGTGGTTGCGCATGGCCACATCGTTGTCATGGTCGTCAAAGTGCACATTGGGGGCGTAGTTGCCCCATTGGTCTTTGACGTTGGTGTTGAGCGTGACGCGGTTGGTTTCACGCGGCATGTCTTCACCCACCAGCCACATGCCGGCCAGATGGGTGTAGCGGTCCATCCACCACGTAAAGTCGGCGCCCCAGCCACCGGGGTTCAAAAACGCGGCCATGAACGGAATGCCCAGTGCCAGCGTTTCCAGCTCGTAGCCTCCGACAAAGCCCCGGTTCGGGTTGTGCCCCGCCTCATCGCGCACGATGCCCGCCATGGTGGTGCCCCGGTACATGTGCACCGGGTCCTTGAAGGCGGCATAGACCGAGCCCGTCATGTGGCGCATGTAGTTGCGACCAACCTGGCCCGAGGAGTTGGCCAGGCCGTCCTTGAACATATTGGAGGCCGACAGCAGCAGCAGGCGCGGCGTCTCAATGGAGTTGCCGGCCACGCAGACGATGCGGGCCTTCTGGCGCTGCTCTTTGCCGTCCTTGTCGAAATACACCACGCCCGTCACCTTGCCGGCCACGTTGTGCTCAATGCGCGAGACATGCGACAGCGGGCGAATTTCAAAGTTGCCAGTGGCCTCGGCCTTGGGAATCTCGGTGTACAGCGTGGACCACTTGGCGCCGCTCTTGCAACCCTGGAAACAAAAGCCCAACTGCATGCAGCGGCCCCGGCCGTCGCGCGGCTGGCTGTTGATGGCCATGTTGCCGGTGTGCACGTCTTTGTAGCCCAGCTTGGTGGCGCCCGCGTGCATGACCTTGAAGTTGTTGTTGCCCGGCAGCCCGGGAATGCCGTGGGTGCGGGTCACGCCCATCTTGTATTCGGCCTTGGCGTAGTAGGGCTCCAAGTCAGCCAGGGTGATGGGCCAGTCCAGCAAATTGGCACCTTTGACGTCGCCATAAACCGACTTGGTGCGGAACTCATGCGCCTGAAAGCGCAGCGAGGCGCCGGCCCAGTGGGTGGTGGTGCCGCCCACGGTCTTGCAAATCCAGGCTGGCAGACCGGCAAAGTCTTTGGCCACCCGCCAGGAGCCCGAGGTGGTGCGCTTGTCCAGCCAGGCCAGTTGGCTGAACGACTTCCATTCGTCGTTGATGAAGGTCTCTTCGGACTGCAGGGCGCCCGCCTCCAGCACCACCACCTTGATGCCCTTTTGGCACAGTTCGTTGGCCAGCGTGCCGCCGCCCGCGCCTGAGCCGATGATCAGGACGACCGAGTCGTCCGAGAAATCAAATTTAGCCATGTCTGTCTCCGGAATTTAGTTGTTATCTGTTACGCGTACTCAGCCCATGAAGGGCGGTGGGCTGGCTTCTTTGGACGGCTCAGGCAGCCACTTCAGGTCCTGAAAACCACGGCTGATGTAGCCGCCCTTTTCCCAGGCCGAGCCGGGGTAGCCGAACACGGCATAGGCCATGTCGTTGTCATAGAGGGAGGTCACGCACTGGCCGCGCACGGTGCCAAAAAAGGCGCTGCCTTCGAGACTGCGAACAACCTCTTCCCGCTTTGCGGCACTGGCCTTGGCAAAGTTGCCGCCAGCCGACTGGTTCAGCCCGGCCAAGCCGTCCTGCAGCAGCTTGGCAGACGCGGCATCTCCGCTGGCTTTGGCGTCAAGGTCTTTGGCCAACAGCGCGTACACGGCGTCTGGCAAGCGCTCATGCGGGTACAGCACGCGGCCCATGGCCATCAGGGTCTGTCCTTGCTCGGTGGTGAGCGTCTTGAGCTCCAGCGCCCAGGCGTTCGAGGGCGCCAGGCCGGCCAACAAGGTGCCGGTGGCCAGTGAGCCGAACAAGATGCCGGAACCCTTCAAAAAGCTGCGCCGCGCCAGCGGCAGGTTCACCTTGCGGACCACGCCGCTGTCCTCGTTGCAGCCCGCAACGTCAGGGCCCTGTTCTGCTATGGAAATGACACGCATATTTGTCTCCGTTTGGTTATGAGCCTTTGCATACTGTGTGCAAATGACAAATTCAGTATTTCACCGAACGCCTGACAGCAGGTGATAGCTGACTACTTACAGGGCAAACCCTTGGGTCGACGGCAGAGCGCGCGCCAATGCCAGGTACCCACAGGGGTAAGCCTCGCGTGTGAAAATAAAACCATGAACCTGCACGCTGACCTGACCCAACGCGCCGTGGTGGCGTCCCACGATTTGCCCTGGCAAGCCTCCCCGGTACCGGGCATTGAGCGCCGCTTGATTGAGCGTGACGGCGACGAAGTGGCGCGCGCAACGTCCATCGTGCGCTACGCCGCGGGCTCACAGTTCACCGCGCATGTGCACGCCCTGGGCGAAGAAATTTTGGTGTTGGAAGGCGACTTTGGCGACGAGTCGGGCCACTATGGTCCCGGCACTTACTTGAAGAATCCCGCCGGTTCGGCCCATGCGCCTTACTCGGTTAATGCCTGCACACTGTTTGTGAAACTGCGCCACCTCGACCCCGCGGACCAGGAAACGGTGGTGGTGGACACTCAAAAAGCCGCTTGGTACCCGGGCATGGTGCCGGGCTTGCGCGTGCTGCCGCTGTCAGAGTTTCA
>CAZLRQ010000232.1:0-3951 GCA_964562035.1 uncultured Rhodoferax sp.
AGGAGGAGCCCAAAGGGCGGGGGACAGCCGCGGAGCTGAGTGCTGCGTCGTCCTGCGCCCCGCGTGTCTTGTCGAGCAAGCCGACAACCCGACGAATCCGGCCGACACCTGAAGCCCAAGACTGACGACTCCTCACACCCCGTCTCGCAGCCCATCGTCATGCCCCGCCGCACCAGCGCTGTCTTCAGCAACCGGCCTCAGCACAAATTCCGGATGCTGATGCGTCAGCAGCAAAAACAGCGCAAACACCGGCCCGGGCATGTTGCGTTCATCGGTGGGGCTTTCCAGGGCTTGCCAGGTGCGTGACTGCAGGCCGCCGCGGCTGCCAGCCTGCACCGGGTAGCCCATCAGCTCGGCGGCTTCGACCTGGCTGAGCCCCGCGGCGAGTCGTGCGGCTTTCAGCGTTGAACCGCTGGGGATGGGCAGGTTGATGCGGATGGTTGACATGTTTAAGTACCAGCGACGAATTTATAAGAAAAGTGCCTCTAGCCCTTATAGGCTATGCCTTAGTAGCTATGAATTCAGGATCAACCAAATCATGCGCTTCAGCGCCCCAGCACCGGGAATAATTTCACCAGCCCGTCCGACATCACCTCCACCGACAGCGCCGCCAAAATCAGGCCCATCAGCCGCGTCATCACGTTGATGCCGGTCTTGCCCAGCACCCGGGCAATCGGCTCGGCCAGCGAAAAGCACAGCGCGGTGGCCAGGGCGATGACCACGCCGTAGCCCACCAGCGTGGCCAGTTGCCAAAAGGTTTTGGCCTTGTCCGCCAAAATCACCACGGTGGACATGGTGGCCGGCCCGGTCAGAAGCGGAATGGTCAGGGGCACCACGGCAATGCTGGCACGGGCTGATGCGGCGTGCAGCTCTTCTTCATTGGCCTTGGCCTCGGCCGGTTGCGCGTTCAGCATGGACAGCGCCGAGGTCAGCAGCAACATGCCGCCGCCCACCTGAAAACTGGCCAGCGAGATGCCGAAAAACGCCAGAATGTGCAGCCCCATCAGCGCGCTGATGGCAATCACCACAAACGCGCTGAACGCCGCAATCCAGATCGTGCGCCGACGCTGCGCCGCGCTGAACCCCAAGGTGTAGTGAATGAAAAACGGCACGATGGCCAAGGGGTTCACGATGGCCAGCAGCGTGACGAGGGGTTTGAAGTCCATGGCAATGAGGGGTAAGTGGCAGGGCGAAGGCGCCCGGGGTTTGAGTCGGAACGGTGGCCGGGCTCAGCGCCCGCCCGCGACGTCCAGGAACGACCCCGTGGTGTAGCTGGCCGCGTCGGACAGCAGCCAGAGGATCGATTGTGCAACCTCGTCGGCGCGGCCCGGGCGCTGCAGGGGCACCAGCGGTGCCAGGCGCTGGGCCCGGTCGGGCTGCCCGCCCGAGGCATGAATCTCGGTGTCGATGATGCCGGGGCGCACGGCATTGACGCGAATGCCCTCCTGCGCCACCTCTTGCGCCAACCCCACGGTGAAGGTGTCGATGGCGCCCTTGGTGGCGGCGTAGTCCACGTACTGGCCCGCACCGCCCAGGCGCGCCGCCACGCTGGAGACATTGACGATGGCACCGCCCGCGCCGCCGTGGCGTGTGCTCATGCGTTTGACCGCCTCGCGGGCGCACACAAAACTGCCCAGCACGTTGGTGTCAAACATGCGCTTGAGCCGTGCCACGCTCAGGTCTTCCACCCGCGTGGCCACGTCCACCACCCCGGCGTTGTTGACCAGCGCGGTCAGGCGCCCCAGCTTGGCGTCAATTTTGGCGAACATGGCCAGCACCTCGGCCTCCACGCTCACATCGGCCTGCACCGTGATGGCGGTGCCGCCCTGGGCGCGGATGTGGCGCACCACCTCGTCGGCCGCCAGCGAGTTGCGCGCGTAATTGACCGCCACCGCGTAGCCCTGCTGCGCTGCCAGCACGGCCGTGGCGGCCCCGATGCCGCGTGAGCCGCCGGTGATGAGAAGTGTGGGATTCATGAAATGAGGTGTCGCCGTGGTGAATTTGGGGTAAAACCAGCGCGCTGGCAGGCGGATGTTAGCTGCAATGCCCGCCACCGCCGTGGCCTTGCCAACGCCACCCCACCCACCAACACGAAAGCCCCGAATGGAAAACTTCATTGAACTGAGCGCCGCTGACGGCTTCACTTTTCCCGCCTATGTGGCGCATCCCACGGGGCCTGCCAAGGGCGCGGTGGTGGTGCTGCAGGAGATCTTTGGCGTCAACGCCCACATTCGCGCGGTGGCCGATGGCTATGCGGCGCAGGGTTACCTGGCCATTGCCCCGTCCACCTTTCACCGGGTGCAGCCCGGCGTGGAACTGGGCTACAGCGCCGACGACGTGACCGCCGGCGTGGCCCTCAAGGCGCAAGTCGAGGCCTTGCCCGCGCCCGGCGTGCTGCAAGACATTCAGGCCGCCATTGACTACGCGGCCCGCAGCGGCAAGGTGGGCGTGGTGGGTTACTGCTGGGGCGGTTTGCTGACCTGGCGCGCGGCCTGCCGTTTGTCGGGGGTGAGCGCCGCGGTGCCGTACTACGGCGGCGGCATGACCACCCCCGCCGAGATCGCGCGCCAGCCGCGCTGCCCGGTGCTGGCGCATTTTGCCGACACCGATGCGTCGATCCCGATGGACGGCGTGACCGCCTTCACCGCAGCGCACCCCGAGGTCACCGTGTGCCTCTACCCGGGCCACCATGGTTTTAACTGCGACCACCGGGCTGCCTATGACGCGGCGGCTGCCACGCTGGCGCGCGAGCGCACGCTGGCTTTTTTCAAGTTGCACATCGGCTAAAGCCGGTCTCACCCGGTCATTTCAAGCCTTTTAGGGCTGTAGCCCTTGTCAGGGTTGCCTGAGTAGCTCTTATATACATAGCAGACCGGCGACTTCTTCGTGCCGCAAAGCTGCGTTGCCCTGAACCGGTGCGCTACCGGCCCGAATGCTCCAGGTAGCGCTTGCGCCAGAAAAAGGCCACCAGCCCGACGGTGGTGAGGCCCATCAGCACCATGGCAAACCAGAAGCCGTTGGCCTGGTGCAAGAGCGGGATGAAGTCAAAGTTCATGCCAAAAATGCCGGCAATCAGGTTCAGCGGCAAAAACACGGCGGTCAGCACGGTCAGCGTGCGCATGATCTCGTTGGTGCGGTGGCTCTGGGCATTGAAGTGCATTTGCACCGCGGTTTCGGCGCTTTGCTCCAGGCGGCGCACATGGTGCACCACGCGCTCAATGTGCTCCAGCACGTCGCGGCTGCTCACCTGCAGCAAGTCTTGCTCCCGCTGGCCGGCAGCGGTGTCGGCGGGCGGCCAGGTTTTGATCGCCTCAATCCAGTCCTGCATGGCCGAGCGCTGGTCTTCGCAGATCTCGTCCAGGTGGTGCAGGGCGTGGCGCGCCTCCAGCAGGGCGCCCCAGTTGTTGAAGCGCGCTTTGGGGTTGATCAGCCGGCTTTGCCAGTGGTCCAACTGGTGGGTGAGCTCCCGGCGCAAGGCCAGGTAGCCGTCCACCATGTGGTTGACGATGCGCAACGTCAGGTCCGCCGGGCTGGTGGGAATGCGCGCACCGGCCGCGTGGGCCGGCGTGGCGCTGGCGCCGAGCAACTTGGTGGCATAGGCGTCGCGCACGGCGCAGTCGGTGGGGTGCACGGTGAGCAAGATGCGGTCAAACACGGCAAAGCCGACCGGGCTGGTGTCAATGCGCCGCAAGATGGGCGGGCCACCGCGCGCGGGTGAGCGGTGCAGTGGCAGGCCGGGCTGTGCCAGATCAGTCTCGGAGTTGCCGGTGGCCAGGCGGCGAAACACCAGCACGTCGTATTGCGAGGTGTAGTCGTAGTGCGATGACAGTTGGTTGTTCAGCAGGTCGGAGATGTGCAGGTGCACCAGTTGCTGGCCACACAGCGCCTGCAGCGCGGCCTGAACCTGCCCCTGCATCACCTCAAACTCGCGCCGGGCGCAGGCGATCCACA
>CAZLRQ010000233.1:0-3950 GCA_964562035.1 uncultured Rhodoferax sp.
CCCTTGGGGCCGACGCGCTTGAGCGGGTGCAGCAGGCGCTCGGGGTGGTAGGTGCGCTCGGCGTAGCGCGAGACCTTGGTGCACAGCGCGCCGTCGGTGTGCGGGTGGGCCGGGTTGCCCTGCACCTTGATGGCGATGCCGCCCGAGACGGTGGTGAGCATGGCGCAGGTGTCCGGGCAGTCATGCGGGCAGGCGCCCCGGACCTGGAAAGTCGCGGTGTCGGCGGCGGGCGTGGGGATTGAGGTGGGGCTGAGAGTGGAATTCATGGCGTGCCTAAAAAGCTATCCCCTATTTTGGCGCAGGCACAGCGCCGGGTAATAGACTAAGGCGCAAGAGGAGAGACGCCATGAACCTGATTGATTCGATTGTTCAAGAGGCGGCTGACATGGCCGCCCTTCGCCGTGACATTCACGCCCACCCCGAGTTGTGCTTCAAGGAAGTGCGCACGGCCGAGGTGGTGGCGCAAAAGCTCACAGAGTGGGGCATTCCCATTCACCGGGGCTTGGGCACCACGGGCGTGGTGGGCATTGTCAAAAGCGGCACGTCCAGCCGCGCGGTTGGCCTGCGCGCCGACATGGACGCGCTGCCCATGCAGGAGTTCAACACCTTCAGCCACGCCAGCGTGCACCCCGGCAAGATGCACGCCTGCGGCCATGACGGCCACACCGCCATGCTGCTGGCCGCGGCCCAGCATCTCGCCAAACACCGGGATTTTGACGGCACGGTGTACCTGATTTTTCAGCCGGCAGAAGAGGGCGGTGGTGGCGCACGCGAGATGATCAAGGACGGGCTGTTTGAGCAGTTTCCGATGGAGGCGGTGTTTGGCATGCACAACTGGCCGGGCGCGGCAGCAGGGCAGTTTGCCGCCAGCGCGGGGCCGGTGATGGCGTCAAGCAACGAGTTCAAAATCACCATTCGGGGCAAAGGCGGCCACGCCGCGCTGCCGCACAACGCGCTGGACCCGGTGCCGGTGGCGTGCCAGATGGTGCAAGCGTTTCAGACCATCATCAGCCGCAACAAAAAGCCGATTGACGCCGGGGTGATCTCGGTCACCATGATCCACGCCGGGGAGGCGACCAATGTCATTCCCGACAGTTGCGAGCTGCGCGGCACGGTGCGCACCTTCACGATTGACGTGCTGGACATGATCGAGCGGCGCATGCGCGAGGTGGCCGAGCACACCTGCGCGGCGTTTGAGGTGACGTGCGAGTTTGAGTTTGTGCGCAACTACCCGCCCACCATCAACAGCTCACGAGAGGCCGAGTTTGCGCGCGCGGTCATGGCCAGCATCGTGGGGGCGGACAAGGTGCTGGTGCAGGAGCCCACCATGGGGGCGGAAGACTTTTCTTTCATGTTGCAAGCCAAACCGGGCTGCTACAGCTTCATCATGAATGGCGACGGCGCGCACCGCGAGATGGGCCACGGCGGCGGGCCGTGCATGCTGCACAACCCCAGTTACGACTTCAACGACGCGCTGATTCCGCTGGGGGCCACTTACTGGGTGCGGCTGGCGCAGGCGTGGCTCAAACCGCAAGCCTGAGAGGCGTCTGAGTAGCTATTTAAATAATAGCTACTCAGGCAGGCTGGATAAGGGCTAGAGCCTTATTTGACATTAAATCGTGCGGAGGCCATTTCCAGCAGGCCATCAAATATCAGGTTTTCTGCCAACTCGAATGGCACCGACATGCTGGGGGCCATTTTCCAGCCGGCACCGCCGGTCATGATGCAGCGGGGCTCGGTGCCGCAGTGCGTGCGCACATGCTGGACCATGCGCTCCACAGCCCCGGCAATGGCGTAGGTGCCGCCGCTGGTCAGGGCGTCGCTGGTGTTGGTGGGGAATTCGCGCACTTCGCCGGTGGGCACATGCAGGCCCGCCGTGCCGGACTCCAGGGCGCGCAGCATGATGCCGTGGCCGGGCAAGATCAGGCCACCCAAAAACTTGCCGCTGGCGTCAATGGCTTCCACGGTGACGGCCGTGCCCACCATCACCACCACCACGGGGCGCGCCGGGCCTTGCGCCAGGCTGCGGTGCCAGGCCCCGATCATGGCCACCCAGCGGTCGGCGCCCAGACGGGAGGGGTGGTCGTAACCGTTGGTCAGACCGGCTTCGGTGGTGGTGGACACCACCCATTGGGGGGATGCGTCCCAGATGTCCATCTGCTCCTGAACACGGCGCTTGATCGGGTCACCGGCCACGATGCAGCCCAGCATGTGGTCTGGCGGCGGCAAATGCGCCCAGGCGCCTTCAGCCAGCTTGTCGATGTTTTCAAGAAATTCGGCGCCTTGGGCCAGCAAGGCCGCGTCGCGCTGGGGGGATTGGTACAGCGCCCACTTCAGGCGGGTGTTGCCAACGTCAATTGCCAAAAATGTCATGGCCGCATTATCAACAAAGCTGCGTTGGTCGCCAGCAGGGTTTTTACCCCTGCTTGGTGCGCGGTCTGTGCCGTGATTTCAGCTTTGGCGCCAGGGCAGGCCATGAAAGCGCCAGCCCCCCAGGCGGCCGCGGTGGCCGTCGGCATCAGGGTCGCCCTCAAAACCTTCCAGGATGTTGTAGGCCTCCAGCCCCAGTTCGGTGGCGCGCCGGGCGGCGGCAATCGAGCGCACGCCACTGCGGCACAAGAGCACTACTTTTTGGCCTGCGGGCACGGCGGCCTTGAGATGCTGGTCAAAAGTGGGGTTCATGACCATGCCGGGCCATTGCTTCCAGGCCAGCGGCACGGCGCCGGGCACCAATCCAACCCAGTCGCGCTCGGCGTCAGTGCGCACGTCCACCAGCACGGCCTCGCCTGTTTGCCACCATTGGCAAGCCAGGTGGGGGGTGATGTCGCCGGCATAGCCTTGGGCTGGGTGCACGGTGTGTGGCGCGTGAGCGCCTGGGCGGGCGCCCGATGAGTTGACAGCAGGTTGATCGGAATTCATGGCATTCGTCGTCTTATTGAATGGATGGTGAAAGTGACACGGAAATCATTTTGACTTGTGGCGATTCATTCTGGTTCGGCTTCGCACGACTGATCCATCAAGTGTCGCGCGCGAGACACCTAAAAGAGCGATTTGGCGCCTGTTTAGGTGGGTAAAAGTAAAAACTGTTCAATCGCGAATGAGGGCGCGCTTGAGTGAAAACCCTAGCCTTGAGACGCGTCAATCGTAGACAAAATTCAGATTCATTTTTACAACAGGAGACAGCATGACCGATAGCAAAACCCCCCGTCGTCGCAGCCTGCTCAAAGGTGCGGCTGTAGCTGCTGGTGCATTGAGCGCACCCATGATCGCCAAAGCGCAATCGGGCCCAATCTCGATGCGCTGGCAAAGCACCTGGCCGGCCAAAGACATTTTTCATGAATACGCTCTGGACTATGCCAAGAAGGTGAACGATATGACGGGCGGCGATCTCAAGATTGAGGTGTTGCCAGCGGGGTCGGTGGTGCCGGCGTTCGGTTTGCTTGAAGCGGTGTCCAAGGGCACGCTGGATGGCGGCCATGGCGTGCTGGGCTACCACTATGGCAAGCAAAATGCGTTGGCCTTGTGGAGCTCCGGGCCAGCCTTTGGCATGGACGCCAACATGATTTTGGCTTGGCACAAATATGGCGGTGGCGAGGCCTTGCTGGCCAAGCTCTACGCTTCCATTGGGGGCAATGTGCAGTCTTTCCTCTATGGCCCTATGTCTACCCAGCCTCTGGGCTGGTTCAAAAAACCCATCACCAAAGCGGCTGATTTCAAGGGCCTCAAGTTCCGCACCAACGGCTTGGCCATTGACCTCTTTACCGCCATGGGCGCCGCAGTCAACGCCCTGCCGGGCGGCGAGATCGTGCCCGCCATGGACCGCGGCTTGCTTGATGGTGCCGAGTTCAACAACGCGTCGTCAGACCGGCTGCTGGGCTTTCCCGATGTCTCCAAAGTCTGCATGCTGCAAAGCTACCACCAGAGCGCCGAGACCTTTGAGATCATGTTCA